>SHXF01000151.1 GCA_009693435.1 Betaproteobacteria bacterium
ACCCACCGGCGCGCGCGCTCTGGCTCTATGCAGGGAGCCGCACGCGCGCCCGTGGATAACTTTGCTTGTCAAAGTATTCAACCAGCGTGAACACCCAATTTTCTAAAATGGGTGAAACTCACCCACAGATTCTGCTGACGAAGCAAAAAATAGGCGCTGTAGAATAAGTGCAAACAGACCCGCGTTGCATGCACGCATTTTCTCGCTTGTTCACAAGCTTATCCACAGAAACGGTGCATAGTTTTTCGCGTCGCGACGCACAATAAAACATATTTAAATTCAAGTACTTATACAAAAGCGCTAGAACACTCGCATGCTTTGTGCCTGATTCAACGGGGCTTTTTTCAACCGCTAAAAATGCGCAGGGTCAGTTACGAGTCACACGCGTGGTAAGACCCGAAGTCCGTGCTTTAACTTCTTGTGCAATTGAGAGTTTCTACTGTCCATGCAGTGGTGCGGCAACTAACGCGAGTGTTAAAATCTCGCGCCAAACGCTGGCTCAGGTAATGAAGGAGGCTGATAGTGGCTGACGAACGCAGAAACAACCCCGAAGGTCGGCGGGAAAGTAAGGATCGCCGCTCGAATGAAGAATCACAAGCCCATGGCCGTTACAGCGGCAATGAGCGCCGCGCAGGTTCCCGGCGCACGACCGGAGGCCGCCGCGAACCGCGCTAGCGGACAGATGATTAGACTCGCCCTGATTTCCGAAGGTGTAAACACCTGGCCGGTCTACGTCGCGCAGTCGCTGGGCCTGTGGCAAGCCGCCGGCGCCGAGGTCGATCTCACGGTCACCGGTTCGTCGATTCAGCAGCTTGATGCGCTGAAAAACGGTGGCTTTGATATCGGCTTTCAGCAGGTCGATCACATCGTGCGCGGTGTCGAGCAGGGCGCTGACCTGTTTATTTTCATGGCGCAATCGCACGCGCCGGAGTTGTCGCTGATGGTGTCGAAGGACATCGCTGGCATCAGTGATCTCAAGGGCAAGAACATCGTGGTGGATGATGCGCGCACCGGCTATTCGCTGTTGCTGCGCAGGTTATTTGAGCAGCACGGCCTGAAAGAAAGCGACACGCATTTCAAAAACGCCGGCGGCTCGCAGCAGCGCTTTGACGCCATGATGAACGGCGCAGGCTCGGCGTGTTTCATCAATCCGCCATTTGACCGCAACCTGATGGCGGCTGGATTCAAGAGCCTCGGCGCATCGAGTGATTTCTTTCCGGCGTATCCGGGGCCGATAGCAGCCGCGCGCCGCGCGTGGGCGCGTGAGCACAAGGCGGAACTCATCGCGTTTATTCGCGGCTTCATTCAGGCGTACGCGTGGCTGCAGGATGCGGCGAACCACAGCGCAGCGGTCCAACTACTGCCGGCGCGGCTCCATATGGCGGCCGATCAGGCGGCGCAGGCGCTACGGCGTGTGTTCAGCCGTGCGCGCCCGCAAATCGCTGAAGACGGCGTGCGGCAGGTGATGGAGTTTGTCTGGGCGTCGGAGAAATACACTGCAGTTAAAAGCAGCGCTGCCAAATACCTGGATTTAAGTTATCTGCGCGAAGCGGGCGCGTAGCCCGGTCCGCAGGCGCCAGTCATGCCCGAGTCCAGGGCGCAGTAAATAGTGTTATAAAACAGGACTCACGTATTCATCGAGGTGTTCTTATGAAACCCATCCAGTTGGCCGTGATCGCATTGACGCTATGCACGGGTGCGCCGCTGGCCCGCGCGCAGGAAAAGTTCCGACCAAGAACATACGCATGCTGGTGCCCTTCGCCGCCGGCAGCCAGACCGACATCCTTGCGCGCTGGATCGGCGAAAAAATTCTCGAAAGCTGGGGCCAGCAGGTGGTGGTGGATAACCGGCCCAGCGCCGGCGGCACTATCGCCTCGCAATACGTGCTCGATGCCAATTACGACGGTCACACCATGATGATGGTGTCCACCGGACATGCGGGCAACGCCACACTGTTCTCCAAACTGCCCTACGACACGATCAAGGATTTCGCCGGCGTGTCGCAGGTGGCGAGCGTGCCCAACATGCTGATAGTGGCGCCGGGTTTGGGGCCGAAAACGATGAAAGAACTGATTGCGATGGCAAAAGCGAAACCGGGAACGATGAATTTCAGTTCAGCCGGTATTGGCAGCGGCACGCAGATCAACGGTGAGATGTTCAAGCTCGCCGCAGGCATAGATGCCACGCACGTGCCGTACAAGGGCGCGCCAGACGCATTGAACAATGTGATCGGGGGCGGCTTGCAATTTAATTTTGCCCCCATACTGGTGGCGATGGGGCAGTTGAAGGCCGGGCGGGTGCTTGCGCTTGCGGTGTCCACGGCAACGCGTTCACCGCTGTTTCCGAACGTGCCGACGATCGCGGAAGCGGGGTTGCCGGGCTTTGAGTATGATCAGTGGTACGGCTTGCTGGTGGCGGCCAGGACGCCGCGACCGATAGTGAACGTGGTCAACAAAGAAGTGGTGCGCATACTCAGTGCGCCGGAAATGAAGGAGCGTATGCTGACGCAGGGTGCAACCCCCAAGCCCACTACACCAGAAGCGTTTGATGCCTTCATCCGCGCCGAGGTGAAGAAATTCGCGCCGGTGATTATTGCTTCGGGGGCGAAGGTTAATTGAGATCGTGAGGCGTGCGGCGGTGTGAAAAACGTGAACGGTGAACAGTGAAAGGTAAAGGTAAAGGGGCAATCGATGAGAGGCCATGTGGGTGTTTCCATGCTGTGTGCGTGCATGTCGTTCGCGGCGCAGGCGCAGCAAGAGAAGGAATTTCCTAACCGCCCCATACGCATCATGGGTGGTGGCGTGGGCAGCACGGCGGATTATCTGTCGCGCTTTATCGCACAGAAGCTCAATGAAAAATGGAACCAGCCGGTGGTGGTGGACAGTCGCGCCGGCGCGGGTGGTACGCTCGCCGCCGATGTGGTGGCGAAGGCCGCACCCGACGGCTACAACCTCGTCATGGGGCACGCGGGGCCGATGGTGAGCGCGGTGGCGCTGTACAAGGATCTGCCGTATGACCCGGTGAGAGATTTCGCACCGCTCTCGCGCATGACTACCGGCGTGGTGGTGCTGGTGACGCATCCGTCGATGCCGGTGAGTAACACCAAAGAATTGATCGCCTACATCAAGCAAAAAGGCGGCCTTAGCTATGCGTCGGCGGGCAATGGCACGATGAGCCATCTGGCGGGTGAATTGTTCAATCGCATCGCGGGCGTGCAGGTCCTGCACGTGCCGTACAAGAGCGCGGGCTTTGCACTGACCTCGCTGCTGTCGTCGGAGACACAGATATCGTTTCTGTCGCCGGTAACAGCGCACACGCAACTGAAGGCCGGGCGCGTCAAGGCGTTGGCGGTGTCGAGCAAAACGCGCTTTGCGGGCACGCCGGAGATTCCCAGCGCGGTCGAGGCCGGCATACCCGGCATGGATGCGCGGCTGTGGTTTGGTCTGTTCACCACCGCCAAAACGCCGCGCGCGGTGGTGATGAAACTCAATCACGAAATCACCGAAGTTTTGAAGCGGGCGGAGGTGAAAACGATGCTGCTTACGCAAGGGGCGGAAGCCGCGCCGTCAACGCCCGAGGAATTGGGCGATTTCGTGAAAAGCGAACTCGCGCGCTGGATACCCATTATCAAGGCGGCAGGGATTAAGGCGGATTGACGGCGGTGAACGGGTGAAGGCGTGAAGGAGTGAAGGAGTGAAGGAGTGAACGGGGTACCCCGTTCATTCACGCCTTCACGGAAGTTGGTATTGTGAAGCGATGTAACGATCTTTTGAAAGCAGAAGATGCGCATTACAGACATCCGTGAATCCGCCATCCCGCTGAATTCAACGCTGCGCAACGCAGTGTTTGATTTCAGTGAAATGACCACATCGGTGGTCGCTGTGATCACCGATGTGATGCGCGACGGCAAACCGGTGGCGGGCTTCGCCTTTAACTCCACCGGGCGTTATGCCTGCGGCGCGCAGATGCGCGACCGCTTCATTCCGCGCATCCTGAAGGCGAAGCCCGAGTCGCTGCTCAATGCGGTGGGCGACAACCTCGATCCTGAAAAAATTCTTGCTGCCATGATGCAGCGTGAGAAACCCGGCGGGCACACCGAGCGCTCGGTGGCCATCGGCACCATTGAGGTCGCGTGCTGGGACGCGGTGGCGAAGATCGCCGGCAAGCCCTTACACCGCGTGCTGGCCGAGTGCTACAACGACGGCAAAGTGATCGATAAAATTCCGTGTTACGTTGGCGGCGGCTGGTATGAGCCGGGCAAAGGCATCCCTGAACTGCTGGCCGAAATCCGCGGCAAACTGGACAGCGGCTACACCGTGATGAAAATCAAGGTGGGTGGCGCGAGCATTGCCGAAGACGTGGCGCGCGTGGAGGCAGCGCTAAAAATTGTGCAATCAAATCAACATCTTGCGGTAGACGCCAATGCGGGCTTCAACCGCGAACGCGCGCTCGCCTACGCCAAGGCGCTGGCACCCTACCAGCTCAAGTGGTTTGAGGAGCCCACCGATCCGCTCGACTACGAACTGCTCACCGAATTCATCGCGCACTACGGCGCCGCGGTAGGCACCGGCGAAAATCTGTTTTCCACGCAGGATGTGGAAAACCTCGTCGCCTTTGGCGGCATGCGCGCGGGCATTGATTTTATCCAGACCGATGTGCCGCAGTCGTATGGCATTGTGCAGTTCTCGCGCACGCTGAAGATGTTGCAGCGCCGCGGCTGGTCAAGACAATCGGTGTTTCCTCACGGCGGCAACCAGATGACGCTACACCTCGTTGGCGGCTTCGGCCTTGGCGGTTGTGAGGCGTATCCGGGTGTGTTTGGCATCTTCGCTGGTTTTGCGGATGATGCCAGAGTCGAGAATGGTTTTCTCAAATTGCCTGAGCGGCCGGGCATCGGCTTTGAAGCGCAGAATCAGTTGTATGCGGTGATGCGAGCCTTGGTGTGAAATGCTATCGTTACCACTGTCGTTCCCGCGCAGGCGGGAACCCATAACACAGTGCCACATGAGACATCGTATGGATTCCCGCCTGCGCGGGAACGACAGTTTTGGTATGAAATTGTCCATAGCCGTATGAACTGGGTCTGATAATCATGAATAAACAAAAATCGTTACACACCGCTCTCAAGCACCTCGACCAAGGTGACTGGAACGCCGCGCATAAAATCGTGCAAAGCGACGAGTCGGCAACGGGATGCTGGGTACACGGCATCGTGCATGTGATGGAGGGTGATCTTGATAATGCGCGCTATTGGTATGGGCGGGCGGCGCGGGTTTTTTCGGCAGATACGGTGCAGGAGATTGAGGCGGTGAAGAAATTGATGTTGTCGAATCCGTAGTTAGCAATTCGGAGGTTGAACGCCATGAAACAGACCTATCAGGGTTCCTGTCACTGCGGCAAGGTCAAATTCGAGGTCGATGCTGACCTCGACCATGTTCGCGTTTGTGACTGCTCGATATGCCGCAAAAGAGGCGCTCTCATACACCGGGTTACACCGGATTGCTTCCGTCTGATTACGCCCCTCGCAGAACTTTCTTTGTACCAGTGGCACACCAAAATCGCGAAAGATTATTTTTGCCCGGGCTGCGGGATACTGCCATTCCGGCGTCCGCGCACAACGGAAGACGTCATCGGTATCAATGTGCGCTGCCTGGACGGCGTGGATTTTTCTGCGATTCCCATCAAGCCGATCTATGGCAGCCGGCTCGATTGATGAACCTGGAAAAAGCTATTAGCCACAAAGGACACGGAGCGCGCGTAGGGCGCAATCCTATTGCGCCGCATGGCTACTTTGCAAACCACATGCGGCGCAATGGGATTGCGCCCTACACAATTTTTTGGTCGCGCAGCGCTGCAATCTCTTCATCGCTCTTACCCAGCACCCTGCGCAGCACATCGTCAACATGTTCGCCCACCAGCGGCGGCGGCATGTCGTAAGCAATCGGTGTGCGCGAAAACCGGATCGGGTTCGCCACCAGCGGCACACTGCCGGCAACCGGGTGTGGCACATCGATCTTCATGCCGCGGTGTTGCACCTGCGGGTCGCGGTATACTTCATCGAGCCGGTTGATCGGGCCACAGGGCACACCTACCGTTTCGAACAGCGTAACCCATGCCGCCGTGGTTTTTTGCTTCAGGGCGGCGGCGAGCGCGGCGGTACACGCGTCGCGATTGGCAATGCGCAGGGCGTTGCTGGCATAACGCGGGTCGGTTGCCGCTTCAGGCAGGCCGGCAGCGACACACAGACGCTGGAATTGGCCGTCGTTGCCGGTGGCGATGATGATGTCGCCGTCTTGGGTGCGAAATGTTTGATACGGCATCACGTTCGGATGCGCGTTGCCCATGCGTTTGGGCACCTCGCCTCCGATCAGGTAATTGGCGTTCTGGTTGGCGAGCCACGCGACTTGGGTATCGAGCAGCGCCATGTCGATGTGCTGGCCGCGCCCGCTCGCGTGGCGCTCGTGCAGCGCCGACACTATGCCGACCGTCGAATACATTCCGGTCATCAGATCGGCAATGGCGACGCCGACTTTCTGCGGGCCGCCGCCCGGCAGATCATCACGCTCGCCGGTGATGCTCATCACACCACCCATGCCCTGAATCATGAAGTCGTAACCGGCGCGATCGCGATAGGGGCCAGTCTGGCCGAAGCCGGTGATCGAACAGTAGACGAGGCGCGGGTTTAACGCCGACAGCGTGTCGTAATCGAGTCCGTAACGCTTCAAGTCGCCGACCTTGTAATTCTCGATCAGCACATCGGACTTTTGCGCGAGTTCGCGGATGATCTGCTGGCCTTCGGCTTTGGCGATGTCGAGCGTGAGCGATTGTTTGCCGCGATTGGCGCACATGAAATACGCCGCGTCGTTGGTGTCGCGGCCGTCGCGGTCTTTAACGAACGGTGGCCCCCACGCGCGGGTGTCGTCGCCCTTGCCGGGGCGCTCGATTTTGATGACTTCCGCACCAAGGTCGGCGAGCAATTGCCCGACCCACGGGCCGGCGAGGATGCGGCTCATGTCGAGGACGCGGATGCCTGCGAGGGGGCCGGAGCGTTGTGTCATTGGGGAAAGTTACCATTGAAAAAAAGGCAGCTGAAAATCCAAACCCGTCATACTGGCGGACGCCAGTATCCAGATCGTTCAAGCATGCGAAGCATCTATTGATCTTTCCTAAATACATTACACCGTTCGGGGTGAGCCTGTCGAAGCCCCGTAGCCCTTCGACAAGCTCAGGGCGAACGGAGTGGGTTTGTCACAAATTATGAAAAGATCAATAAATTCAGATCCTTCGGATCAGGTTACGTACTAGTGTAGTGTCCAAGAAATAACTGGATGATTCATTTCTTTGCTTTCCGTGTGCGCGGCAGAGTGCAACCGGGCCGAATATTCTCCAAGGTTTGCCGGCAACGCGAGAGCTTTGCGAGGATCGATTCTACCGTGGCGGTCCAGGCGAAGGGCTTGGGGTTCTCGTTCCAGGCGAGCAAGAATTCCTCGATGGCCTTGTGCAAATCTGCACCGCTGACGAATGAGCCACGGCGGATTCTTTTGCTGGTCAGTTCGCCAAACCAGCGCTCGACCAAGTTCAACCAACTGGAACTG
>SHXF01000152.1 GCA_009693435.1 Betaproteobacteria bacterium
ATGCCCTGGACTTCGACGACAGCCTGCCCACGCTGCGCGGCCATCCCAGCGCCACCCTTGTTCCGGCCATACTTGCTGTGGCAGAGAGCGTCAAGGCCCCAGGCAATTCGGCGCTCGAAGCCTACGTCATCGGTTTGGAAGTCGCGGGCATATTGGGCAAGGCCATAGGCGCCGGCCACTACCTGCAAGGGTGGCACACCACCGCCACAGTAGGCATCATGTCGGCCACCGCGGCGGCGGGGCGCCTGCTGGGACTGACGCCAGAGCAATTGCAGAACGCCTGGGGCATCGCCGCTTCCGAATGTTCAGGTCTGGTCTGCAACTTCGGCACCATGACCAAGCCTTTCCATGCCGGGCATGCCGCGCGGTCAGCCTTGGTTGCGGTCACGCTGGCGCACGCAGGTTTCACCGCGAACTCCGCCATCTTCGACGGGGAGCATAGTTTCCTAAGCACCTATGCAGGAGAGGATGGCGTTCCGCTGGCCGAGTTGATAGAGAGCTTCGGTCCGCCGTGGCAAATTCTCTCGCCCAGCATCTATGTGAAGCGCTGGCCCTGCTGCTACTGCAATCACCGCCCCGTGGGCGGACTGCTCCAGCTGATGGAGACGCACGGCATCAAGGCGGACGAGGTCAATGCGATACGCGTGGGCTTTCTGCCCGGCAGCGACACCGCGCTGGTGAGCGGCGATGCCCGAACCGGCCTGGAAGGAAAATTCAGCATCGAGTACTGCGCGGCCGCCACGCTGCTCGACGGCAATCTCACGCTGGACAGCTTCACCGATGCCATGGTGCAGCGGCCGGCGATACTCCCCCTGATGAAGAAAGTGAAGCGGGAACGCATCCCGGCTGAGGGCGTGTATTCGGGCGTAGTCGGTTACACCGACATATCGGTGGAAACGGCCCGCGGAAACTTTGAGATGCGCGTGGAGCAGACACCGGGCTCACCCCAGTGGCCCATGACGGCTCCAGATCTTACGAAAAAATTCCTGGATTGTGCCGGGCGCGCACTGGGCGCTTCCGCCGCGGCCACGCTGCTGGCGACGCTGGAGAAGCTGGAGAAGTTGCCGGACGTGCGGGAAGCGACCCGACTGATGGCGTCCGATTCCGCGACCGTCGCCGAGCGCGTTTCCGCCGGCGCCTCGGCCTGAATCGCCCCGATTCGGGCGGAGCGTCGTGCCAGTACGCCGGCTTTGGATTGTCAGGGGATTCTAAAAAGGCGATTTTCGTATTGTTACGAGCTCAATGACGTATTCCCTGACCCGATGATTTGCCTGTAGCCAGGCATCAACGCGTTCTGTCCAGGCCTGGACTGGTCATTCCTCCAGCTTGATATTGTTGTCCGCGAGCAGCTTTCTAAAACGCTCGGTTTCGGCCATCGCAGCCTTGCGAAACTCCGCCGGTCCCAGCGCCAGGACGGTCGTTTCGTCACCCAATTTTTCCTTGATTTCGGGATTTTTGGTGATTTTTACGAGCTCGGCGTGCACCTTATTGATGATGGGCACGGGCGTCTTGGCCGGCGCAATCATGCCCAGCCAGCTGGAATACTCGAAGCCGGGCACGCCCTGCTCGGTCGCGGTGGACAGATCTGGCAGCGCCGGGTTGCGCTGCAGGCTGGCGGTGGCGATGGCGCGAAGCTTTCCAGCCTTGACCATGGGCAACCATCCGGCGAGCGTGCCCGGGGCCATGTTCGCGCGGCCGGCCATGATATCGGGATAGGAAGCGCTGATTGACTTGTAGTGCACGAAAGTCACCTGGGTATTGGTGGCGCTTGTCAGCCACAGGCCGGTGAGGTGCTGGATTCCGCCGAGACCACCGGTGGCGAAGTTGACCGCGCCGGGATTGGCTTTCGCGTAGGCAATGTACTCCGTAATATTTTTGACCGGAAGGTTGTTGGAGACCACCAGCAAGGCGCTGCGCTTGCTCATCAGTGCAACGGGGTCGAAGTCCCTGTAGGGATCGAAGCCTCGTTCCTTGGTCATCAGGGGAAGGAGCGAATAAGTCGAAGTGGTCCATACCAGTGTGTAACCGTCAGGCTTCTGTCGGGCGGCATAGTTCATGCCCAAAATCTGCGCGGCGCCGGGTTTGAAGTCCATGATGAACTGCTGGCCCAGGTTCTTGCTGAGCTCGTTGGCGTAAAGACGGCCTTCGATCTCGGCGCCAGCACCCGGAGAATAGGGCGCGACAATTGTGACGGGCCGCGAGGGATAGTTCTCCGCCCCCTGGGATAAAGCCAATGCCGATGACAGCAGTGCAGCGACGCAGGATGCTGCTATGAATACCGTATACATGAGAAAATCCCCGTTATTGAGAATCAGGGTCGGCGCAGCGCGCCTGGCCTGCAGTCGCTTCTCAGTCCTCCAGTTTGAACCGGGTGTTGCCTTCAGACCAACATGACAGCGCTGCCCGCCCGGCCGCGCGCGAAACCTTCCTCAGCGCTGGCGTGGCTGTTCCGGTCAGCGTGCTCAAAGTACCCCTTCAACTTTCAATTGATTGATAGTGTCTTCTGAGAATCCCATG
Source organism: Betaproteobacteria bacterium (assembly GCA_009693435.1). Next base: position 2,518 of record SHXF01000152.1, read on the forward strand.
AGCTCACCGTATACCGCTGAATTGTCCGCGCCGCGAGGGCGGCCGGTGTGAGCGACTTTGTGTTCCCTGTCGGAGAACTTGGGAACGACACCTTGCATCAGCACGGAGCCAAAATCGTTATCGGGAACCCGTATAAGGTCCTCGCGGGCGTTGAAGTGTTCATTCTTCACGATGTCCGACACATCAAAAACAGGACCGTGAACTGCTCCACTATCCGCCATGGCTTTGGCAAGCTCTGAATATGGGCGTTCAAGCGCCCAATGCGCCAGATACAAGTCGCACTCCGTCAAAAATGCGAAGATGACCGCCATATCCTTGTTATCCATAATTCCGGTGTCGATTCGACGTACCAGCTCTTCTGCCGAGGCTCCGACCAGTATGCGCCGGACAGCCTGGTAGCCAACCGCCCCCACGCAGAAATACTTGTTGTCCTTCGATCGGTAGACGTTGCGCAATGACCCATGGGCGCCAAGGAAGTTTCCGGGTCTCTTGGGCACTTTTCCGAGCTGGTCATAGGCCGCGACTTGCGTCGGAATAATGCGGAACATCGCCTCGAAGAGCGCAACGTCGACCACTTGAACGCCTTTGCTGCCTGCACGCAGCATGTTGAACATTGCCGCCATCACGCCGAATGCGCCGAACACTGATGCGACTCCGTCTCCCAGGGTCGTGGAAGGAAATGTGGGCGGACCATCCGGATACCCATTCAAATGAGCGAATCCGCTCATTGCCTCCGCGATGACCCCAAAACCGGGCTGATTGCGCATGGGACCGGTCTGCCCGAATCCACTGATTCGCAAAAGAGTCAGATTGGCACCCGAACGCTCGAGATCGTCCGGTCCTATGCCCCAACGCTCCAGGGTTCCCGGTCGGAAATTCTCAATCAAAACGTCATGGTTCCTGGCCAGAGAAAGAAATATTTCCCTTCCTTTCGGACTGGAAAGATTCAATGTGATGTTCTTTTTTCCCCGTTGGACTACCTTCCACCACATCGACTCGCCCTCTTTTTTGGGCAGCATTGTCCTGATGGGACTGCCCTGGGGGTGCTCTATGCACAGAACCTCGGCGCCCAGGTCCCCCAGCAAGGAAGCGGCATTAGCGCCAGAGTATTGATGAGCAATATCCAGTACACGCAACCCCCGCAATAGTGGGGACGCATCCTTTTCGGGCTGATTCATTTCTTCTCCTTTTGCACGCCAAATACTCCTCTTGCCCGCAATTGCTGGATCCGCTTCTGGTCGAGCCCCAGCCGCTCTTGAAGGACTGATGCGGTGTCCGCGCCGAAGTGGGGGGCTGCTGCATGACTATCGTTGTCCCACTGGTCCGCTCGAATTGGAGCGCGAGCTACCTGGACAGGTGGGTTGCCAATCGCGGTCAAACTGTTGTTGTGAACGGCTTGTTCAGAGTGAACAGCATCATGCAGTTCAAAGACAGGGCTGTTTGGAACATCTGCTGCCGTTAATATTTCCATCCACTCCCTGCTCGATTCTTTTACAAAAATTGCCGCAAGCTCTGTCACCAATACAGCGCGATTCGCAAGTCGTGCGGGATTATTTAGAAATCGAGGGTCTGTGATCCACTCATCACGGTTTATGGCATGACAAAGGTTTTGCCAGAATCCCCTCGTGAACGCCCCGACCATCACATATTCATCATCGGCGCACATGAACGCCTGGTACGGAACAATCTGGACGTGACCTCGCCCCAGGCGCTCAATCTTGTGTCCAAGCATGGACACGGCAGGAATATAGCCAGCCATCATATTGAAGGATGCATCGAGCATCGTGATTTGTACGTGCTGGCCTTCTGGATACCTGTCTCGCGCGTGCAAGGCGGCGAGCATCCCTGAAAGGGCAAATAGACCAGTGGAAAAATCGGAAATTGGCGCTCCCATGCGAACGGGGCCGCCACCTACTTCTCCCGTTACGCCCATGAGGCCCGACACGCTCTGCATGATAATGTCGTTTGCCGGACGGGAGGACCACGGTCCGGTTGGACCAAACGCGGAGATCGAGCAATAGATCAATCCCGGACGCAGTTCCTTGAGTTGATCAAAGCCCAGACCAAGCCGGTCCATCACCCCTGGTCGGAAATTCTGCACAACGATATGGGACTGTTTGGCCAACTCCCTGGCCAACTCAACCCCTTCGGCCATGTCCAGATCCAGAACAATCCCTTTTTTGTTTCTGTTTATGGCAACAAAATAGTCACTATCTTTTGGCTCGAGCATGGGCATAGGCCTGCCCATGGATCTGCTGCCATCGCCACCCTTTGGTTTTTCAATTTTGACAATTTCGGCACCCAGATCACCCAAATACATAGTGGCGTATGGACCCGCCGCAGCATGTGTGAAATCAAGCACCTTGATGTCTGTCAAGGGTTTCCCGTGCATGTGCAATCCGCCTTCCATGAAATTGACTTACCTTCGGCTACATCGCCACTTCCACTATCAGTAGCGAGGCCACTAGCCTGTCGCGTTGGCGAACTTCTCAATATTTGGCCGGTACGTCGGTCACTGCGAATCTTCAGGTCTTCGCCAAAAGACACAGCTGACTACAGCGAAGGATAGCAGAGCCTGGATCATACGAGATGCGGCTGCAAGTTCCACGTGGTCTTTGTTCCACAGAGGCGCAAGAAATGCCGATCCGGGGCGCCAAGGGGCATCCATGAGAGAATTTCTAGGTACTGCGCAGTACGGTGGTCAAAGGGCATCTGAGTCCGTCCATGCGCATATGTGTCTGGGCATGCCGCCGAAGCAGTCGCTTTATTCAAGCGTGAGCCCGAGTCGCTTCATCAGCACACCCCATCGCTCCGTCTCTGACTTGATATAACCGGTGAGTTGCTCGGGCGTGCCGCCCTGCATCACGGTGCCTTGGGCGAGCCACTTGTCGCGGATGGCAGGATCCTTTGTGTATTTCTGGATTTCCGCATTGTGGCGGTCGATGATGTCGCGCGCCGTGCCGGTCGGTGCCATGACGCCGTACCAGGTTTGCGCCTCGAAGCCCGGGAAAAACTCGGCGATCGCCGGCACGTCGGGCAGTTGCGGGAAGCGCACAGGCGAGGTGATGGCGAGCGCCTTCAATTTTCCGCTCTTCACATGCGGCAGCATCAGTGGAGGCACGCCCATGATCAGCTCGGTACGACCGCCCAGCGTATCGGCCAGTGATGAGGCGTTGCCCTTGTACTGCACCGCGGTGAACCGGGTGTCCGAGGCCAGTTCCAGCATCTGAAGGGCGAAGTGCGTCGGCGTGCCCGCACCGCCCAGCGCGACGTTGAGCTTGCCCGGATTGGCCTTGGCATAGGCCAGCAGGTCCTTGAAGGTATTGGCCGGAACCGAGGAATGGGCAAACATCCCGTAGGGGCTTGCACCGATCATGCCTACCGCAACAAAATCCTTTTCCGGGTTATAAGGCAGTTTTTTGAACATGTGCTGATTGATGCTGACTGCGGTGCCCGTGGTCAGAAACAGCGTATAGCTGTCCGGCGCTGCCTTGGCCACGAGTTCTGCGGCGAGGATAGTGCCGGCACCAGGGCGATTTTCAATCACTATCGTGCCGCCGAGCCCATCGGCCATACGCTGGGCCGCGCCACGGGCAACGTTGTCCGCACCCCCGCCCGCTTCATAGGGCACGATCAGTTTGATCGCTTTTGATGGGTAGGACTGTGCGCTTGCCGGTGCAGTTGCCAGCGACAGCGCCGCTGCGAGCGCGGTAATCAACGAACCGCTGATTGACGAATAATCGATTGTTCTCATCAAAGCCTCCTTTGTTGCTGCGGGACTATCGACTGGCAGACAAAGTCGATGTGCGGCAGTGCCTGATTCTGGATAGGTGATGCCGGTGTCCGTCCCGACCGGTCTCTGCCCCGCGAAGGAGGCAGGTCACCAGCAGTTGTTCTTCAATATGCCGAGGCCGATACCAAGGATGAGGCCTCGGACGAATACTCCTTGAGCGAAACCCGCCAGTGAATGCGGTCTTCTTCTGGCGGATAATCACCGGCAGCCTTGTGATAGGAACAGCGGTTATCCCAGATCACGATGTCGCCCTTGGCCCATTTGTGGGTGTACTTGGCATGCGGCTGGATCATGTAGCTGGCCAGTTCCTCGATCATGGCATCGCTTTCGGCCGGCTCCATGCCATCGATGCTGACGATCTTGATGCGGTCGAAAAAGAGCACCCTGCGTCCGGTCTCGAGATGGGTGCCCACGAGCAGATGCCGGATGAGCGCGCTCGGCTTCAGATTCGCTGACTTCATGTAGTCGGGATCGTACTCCCGGCGGCCGGAGTAAAGATAGACGCCCTGGACGCCTTCCAGACGTTTCTTGATCCGATCGGGGAGTGCGTCATATGCCGCGTACATGCTTGCAAAGTGGGTGTCGCCGCCACGGCTGGGCACAGCAAGGCAGTAGAGCTGGGTCGCCTTGTAGGGATCCTCGTCGAAATTGCCGTCGGTGTGGAATGCCTCGGCACCGCGCCGGTAGATATGCATCTTGAGCTTGCCGTTCGGATCGAACTTGTCTATGCCCATGACGGTGATCTCGGGATGCCGTGGATGAGGAACATTGGCCGATGGGTGCGGAATAATCGTTCCAAAACGCCGGCTGTAAGCCAGGTAGTCCTCGGGCGTCAGCTCCTGACCGCGCACAACGATGACATTGCAGTCCAGCCACGTTTCATAGATCTTGCCAAAGGTCGCGTCGTCCATTGTCTTGACATCAACCCCGGTTATTTCGGCACCGATTTGCTCTCCTGAACGGCGAATTTCGATCATGTCTGTTTCCTTTTCCTGCCTTATGAGGACTCAAATAAAAATGGGGGCGGCTTCTCGTTGGTTGTGAAAAAGTTACTCACCGGAATCCCTGTCTATTCCAAGAAGTCCATGCCGCCTATTACTCGACGAAATTAGATCCAGGCGCATTGTGGACAGTCGCGAGTTCAAATTCGAAGTGCAACTCTGATTAACAGGTTGGGTGGGCGAGGTGCGATAGCATCCGAGCCCCTCGACCACCAAGTCAAAGTTGCCAAGAATGAACTACACACACCTCACCCAAGACGAACGGTACCAGATTGCGATCC
>SHXF01000153.1 GCA_009693435.1 Betaproteobacteria bacterium
TCGATGTCCGCGGCGCTCAGCACCGGCACGAGGTCGCCCTCCAGAGCGCCGACGAACGCATGGGCCTGTGCGATCGCCCTCACGCTGGCCTCGAACGCCTCGCTCAAGCGGTTGCTGCCGGTATAGGTGCCGCAAGCGACCGTGACGCCAGAGCGAGCCCAGAAATCGCGATAGCTCCGTCGCGCTTCGGCCGAGGTCTGGATCTCGCGCGTCGAAAGCATCTGCACCGCCTGGGCAACATCAGCACGGGTCATGCCCTCCTCGCACCACGCTCCGATCTGCTCGCGCATGCGTGGCGTAAACAGAAAACCCGAAGTGACCGGCGGCTGCTGGCTGTCGATGACCAGGGCTTGCTCGTGCAGTTGTCTGGCTTCCTCTGGACTCAGACTCGGTCGTTCGCGCCATGGCATGGCTGTGGTCTCCTCTCTCTATGACTGTTCGGATAAATCCGCGCCTACAGGTGATCAGGCGTAGAGCCCGATCATTCGAGCTTGATGCCGGCTGTCTTGATCACCTGCGCCCACTTCGCGGTTTCCTTACGCACGTGCTCAGCGAACTGCTCCGGCGTTCCACCTACTGTCACGAAGCCCATCGCGGTGTATTTTTCCGTGACATTCTGCGTGACCAGGGCCTGGTTGATCTCAGCGTTGAGGCGCATGACGATCTCCCGATGCACGCGCGCCGGCACTACGTATCCGGCCCAAGGCGTAATCTCATATCCGGGTATGCCCGCCTCGGCGATCGTGGGCAGATCGGGAACGGCGGGAGATCGCTTCAACGCGGTGACGCCGAGATCGCGCAGCCGGCCCGCCTTCACGTGCGACAGAATCGATAACATATTGTCGCAGACAATGTCCATCTGGCCGCCGATCACATCCGAGATCGCCTGTTGCATGGCCTTGTAGGGAACATGCACGAGACTTGTTCCAGTCATCATCTTGAACAACTCCATGGACAGATGCATGCGCGATCCGTTGCCCGAACTGGCGAAGGACAGTTTGCCGGGGTTGCCGCGGGCGTAAACGATCAACTCCTGCACCGATTTGATGGGCAGCGACGGCGAGACGGCCAGCAGATTCGGCACGGTCACCTGATGAACCACCATCTGGAAGTCCCTTGTCGCGTCGTACGGAAGCTTGCTGAACAGGCTTGGATTGGTCGCGAGCAGGAAGGTTACGTAGCCGAAGGTGTAGCCGTCGGGCGTGGCTCTTGCCATCGCCTCGAACGCGATGACGCCGCTCGCGCCGGGGCGGTTTTCCACCACCACCTGCTGTCCCATCTGCTTGCTCAATTCAATCGCAACCAATCGCGAACTGCTATCAGGCCCGCCGCCGGAGGCACCCGGCACGATCATTCGGATGGGTTTGGTTGGGTACGCCTGAGCGTGCGCTACGATTGGCGCGAGCAATGCAAAAACAAGCGTGGCGGGAGATGAAACCTTCATGCGATCCTCCAAGTATAGAACTTCAAATACCATTTTTCGCCAACCCGCAATCTATCGGGCGCCGGGCGATGAGTCAACCGCGTGAAATTTCACCAAGCTTTAGTGTATTAAAAGTACAATGCCTGACTCTAAACAGGTACGGATGGCTTCTTTTTTTGAGGCTGGGGAATGAATATCTCAATCACAAGTGCGCCAGCCACCACCAAAGAAATCATGGCCACCGTGCTCGCGCGCGATCTGGTTGATGGCGAATGGGTGGAAGTGGGCGCCAATCTGCCGGTGCCGCGCGCGGGCGTGCTGCTCGCGCATCTGCTGTGGGGCGCGAACATGACGGTGATGATCGCGATGACCAAGGCCAATGTGCTGAATGAGCCGGTGATCGAGGAATTTGAGTTGATTACCGACCATCGCGCCACGCGCTGGGCAGAGGCGTACTACCTGCACAATGATCTGGTGGAGAACATGAAATTCCGCAAGCGCGGCGTGTTCTTCGCCGGCGCTCTGCAAATCGATCAATACGGCAACAGCAACCTGATCGGCATCGGCAAAGATTACAAGGCGCTGAAATTTCGCGGGCCGGGCGCGATCGGCGTATGCAATGCCACGGTGATGAACAGCCGCTTTCATCTGGTTGTCAATTCACACGACCTGCGCATCTTTGTGCCCCAATGTGATTTCATCTCGGCGCTGGGCTGGGGCAGTGGCGGCAAGGATGCGCGCACAAACCTCGGACTGCCCGGCGGCGGCCCGCGTTACGTGGTCACTCCTTTGTGCGTCATGGATTTCGAGGACGACAGTAAACGCATGCGCCTGAAGTCGCTGCATCCCGGCGTGAGTGTGGATGAGGTGAAAAAGAACACCGGCTTTGAGCTTATTGTGCCGTCTTCAGTGCCGACCACGGAATTACCATCCAGCGAGCAACTGACGCTGTTGCGCACGCGCATTGATGTGCAGGGCGCGCTTAGAAAATAACCATACTCAGGAGACCTTTATGGCACACGAGTGGGCCACCAAGATCAGCCGCGTGGTTGAAGGCAAAGTCATCATCCACGGCTATTCGCACGAAGACCTGATCGGCCACTACAGCTACGCCGACGGTGTTTTCCTGACCCTGCGCGGCGAACTGCCAACGCCACAGGAAAGCAAAATGATGGACGCCATGCTCAACAGCCTGCTGGATCACGGTTTCGTCGCCGCCAGCGTGCTGGCCGCGCGTTATGCGGCGTCCGGCAATCCGCAACTGGTGCCGGGTACCGCCGCAGGTTTGCTCACGGCCGGCTCGAATACCATTTCACCACAGCACAGTGCGGAATTTCTTGATAACGCCGTCAAGATGATGAAAAACGAAAGCCTCTCGATGGAAGAAACCGCGAAGCGTGTGGTAGCCGACATCCGCGCGAAAAAGAAGCGCATCCCAGGCCTGGGTCACCCCACGCACAAGGGCGACGATTTCCGCGCTATCCGTTTGCGTAAAGTCGCAGCTGAAAACGGTTTTCTCGGCGACAAAATAAAAATGTTCGAGGCCATCCATGCTGAATTCCTGCGGTCCACCGGCCGGCAGGGCATCTGCATCAACGTTGACGGCATGCTCGGCGCTATCATGAGTGAAATGGGCTTTCGCCCACTGCAGATGGCGGCGGTAGCGCTGATCGCAGTGGTCCCCGGTATCATGGCGCATGTGATCGAAGAAATCGAAGAAGGCAAACCGCTGCGCATCGTGCGTGACGAAGAATGCGATTACACCGGTAAGGCCGAGCGGCCCGTGCCCAAGCGTAACATGTAGCATGCTGACACCAAGAGTCTCCGCGGAATTCCTTCCCCTTCAGGGGGAAGGTTAGGATGGGGGTGGGGTTACTACGCATAGCATTCGGCGCAACCCCATCCCCACCCTAGCCCTCCCCTTGAAAGGGAGGGAAAAAATCCGTCGCGTGAGTTTTGTGATTCATACATTTCTGCATACGAGGAATAGACTGTGAGCGACGACAAAATCAAGTGGGATCAGGTTAATAAATGGGTGGCCCGTTCCGGGTTGAAAACCACCTGGAAGCCCTACGGCATGCCTGAAGTGCTGGATCCGTTCACCAGCCGCTTCGCTGACGTCGACCCCATGCCCAAGTGGGACATCCCCAGCAAGGTAATGATTGCGGCCACCATCACCGGTGCGTTTTTCAGCAAGCGCAGCAACCCGAATCAGCCGATCACGGTGGACGAAATTCGCGATTCCGCCGAAGAGTGCATCAAGGCGGGTGCACCCAGCATACACATTCATGTGCGCGACGACGGCGGCTATAACGCGCTCGATCCGCAGCGCTTTCACGACGTGATCGCACCGCTTAAAAAGAAATATCCCGAGGTGATGTTCGACGGCTGCCTCGTTGCAGTGACCGACGAAGAAAACGCGGTGATGGAATCGACCATGAAAATGGGTCTCTTCGATGCGCTGCCGGTCAATACCACGGCCATCTGCTGCGGCGACAGCATGTTTTTCAAAGCGCCGCATGTGGTGATCAAAAAGGCGCAGCTGGCGCAGGAAAGCGGCGCCAAACCCATTATCTCGGTCTACGACGACGGCGATATCGACAACGCACGGCGATTCCTGGTGGCAAGCAAACTGGTCAAGCCACCTTACTACTGGCTGATCCTGCCCGCCCTGCCCGGTTGCAGCCCGATGCACAATCCGCAGCAGATGGTCGATGGGCTGATGCGCATGGTGCGCACCATTCGCGACATAGACCCTGACTGCTTCATTCTGGTATGCGCGGCCGGTCGCGCCAGCACCTACCTTGCGACGTTCGCCATGCTGCTCGGTCTGCATATCCGTGTGGGCATGGAAGACACGCTGTGGCCCTACCCGCATCGAGACGACATTATCAAGCGCAATGTCGATCATTTTCTGCAATTGAAACAGATCGCGCAATTGTTGGGACGTGATGTCATGTCGCCCGCGGAATACCGGCAGGCACTGGGCATGCCTGCCAAAACAGCGGCTGGAGCGCTGGCCCATGGCTAATGCGGCTGACGATTTCAAAGGCAAAGTCGCGCTGGTCACCGGCGGCGGACGCGGCCTGGGCCAGGGCGCCTGCGTGGAACTTGCCGCGCGCGGCGCACAGGTGGCGGTTGCCGACCGCAAAGCGGAGATTGCGGAAGAAACCGTCGCACTGTGCAACCAGGCAGCGCATAACGACAAAGGTGCAAAAGCCTTTGTGTTCGATCAGGCCAAAGCCGAAAGCGTCGAAGCCTGTGTTGCCGAGGTGGTGGCGCATTACGGCCAGATCGACTTGCTGTTCGCCAACGCCGGCACCGGTAAATTCGTGCCGCTGGTGGATATGAAAAAAGCCGATTGGGATTTCATCATTCAGGTAAATCTCAACGGCGCGTTTTACGTCTGCCAGGAAGTTGCCAAACGCATGATCGCGCGCGGCAAGGGCGGCAAGATGGTGCTCACCGCATCCTCCGGCGCCAAGGTGATTGCGGATCAACTCGGCGCGTATTGCGCCTCCAAAGCCGCCGTCGAAATGCTGATGAAACACCTGGCCGCCGAACTCGGCAACTATCGCATCAACGTCAACGCCATATTGCCCGGCGTCATCGAAACCGGCATGACCACGCCGATGCTGCGCGACGAGCGCATGCAGCGCATGCTGATCCGCGAGACGCCCGTGGGCCGCTGGGGCAAGCCGCAGGATGTCGCCAAGCTGGTGGCGTTTTTGCTGTCGGATGATGCCTCGTATATCAACGGCGAAGGCATCATGATCGACGGCGGGCAAACGCTGCACGGCTTCCCGCGCTGGTACGCGCTGGATTACACCAAGGATAATGTGTGCGATTGGGAAGAGCGGTTTAAAGAGTATCCTTACAAAGCTTAATGCGTGTTTGCCGTAGAGGACACAAAGTGCGTAGAGCACACGCAAGCCACAAAGCCACATCAAAAGCCTCCCTCATCCCAACCCTTCTCCCGAGGGGAGAAGGGCTTTTCTTCCCTCTCCCTCCGGGAGAGGGATCGAGGGTGAGGGAAAGCAGTTGCAGCGCCGCACCATGGATGCACACCCAATGACCATCCAGCGCACCGAAGCCGACGTCATCGTAGTAGGTGGCGGTGGCGCAGCCTTGGCTGCGGCGAGCAGCGCGGCGGCCTTGGGGCGCGAAGTCATACTGCTGGAAAAAAACCCGCAGCTTGGCGGCACCACCGCGTGGTCGGTGGGTTCGGTCACCGCCACCTGCACGCCGCATCAGATCAAGCTTGGCATCAAGGATTATCCCGAGCATCATCTCGAAGACCTGCGACTTTTTGCAGGCTCCCTTGCACATCGCGACAACTTTGAGCTCGCGCGCGTACTCACCGATAACACGCCGGATATGTTTCGCTGGCTGTTATCCACCGGGCTCGAATTTATCGGTCCGCTGCCGGAGCCGCCGCATCGCCAGCACCGCATGCACAATGTGCTGCCCAACTCGCATGCGTTTCCCTATCTGCTGGGGCGCCACTGCCGCAGGCTAGGCGTGGATATACGGCTCAACACCCGTGCCGAGCGCCTGATTACCAACAGCGCCAACGGGCGCGTGTGCGGTGTCGCGGCAACCACGCCCGACGGAACGATATGCGAATTCATCGCGCGCAATGGTCTGGTGCTGGCAGCGGGCGATTTCAGCGGCGGGCGCGAACTCAAAGCACGGTTTTCCTCCGAGCTCATCGCCAACGTGGATGCGCTCAATGTCAGCAACACCGGCGATGGCATCCGCATGGGCATGGAAGTGGGCGGCAGCGTCATCAACGGCGATCATATCCGCGGGCCGATTCTGCGCTTTGTGCCGCCGCTGCAGGTCAAGCGGGTGCAGAAAATTCCGCCGCTGCCCGCGGTCACCCGGACGCTGCATTGGGGCTTCGATCATCTGCCGCAGCGCGTACTGCGCCCGCTACTGCTGAACTGCCTCACCACTGCGCTGGCGCCCGACAGGAAACTTTATGAACGCGGCGCCATCCTGGTTGATCTCGAAGGCCTGCGCTTTGCCGACGAACGCGAGCAGCCTTCGCGCGGTGCGGCACTGCGGCCCGAAGGAAAGGCGTACCTGATATTCGACAGCACGGTAGCAAACCAATTTCAGCAGTGGCCGAATTTTGTATCGACAGCGCCCGCTGTGGGTTATGCGTATCTGGAGGACTACCGCCGCACGCGTCAGGATATTTTTCATTGCGCGAATACACTGCCCGAACTGGCGGCCCGCATGAATGTGCCGCGCTTCGCCTTCGAAAAAACCATTGCCGACTACAACGCTGGCGCCGCAGCAGGCGACGCACCCGCGCGCAACGAGCGCCCGCCGATAGTCAAGCCGCCGTACTACGCGTTGGGCCCCGCCAAGGCGTACATCATTTTCACCAACGGCGGATTGAAGGTGACTTTGAATCTGGAAGTGGCCGGCGCCAACGATGAAATCATTCCCGGCCTCTACGCCGCCGGCGCCAACGGCCAGGGCGGCATGCTGCTCGAAGGCCACGGCCACCACCTGGGATGGGCTTTTGTGTCAGGCCGTCTTGCCGGGCGCAATGCGGCGTTTTGCAGCGTGTGATGTAGTGCCTGTGCGGCAATGGTCACGATACCGAAACCGCCTGCACACTCAACACCGTCATTCCAGCGCAAGCTGGAATCTAGTTCGTATACCGATGCGAAGCATCTGATGTGACGTCCTTCGGACCGCTAACAGCGCCCCCAACCTACCTTCCCCCAGGGGAAGGGGATACCAGCGTACGCTGGAATGACGAAGGTGGGGTATTAAATCTCCAGCGTCAGTTTAGGCAGCAAGAAAACTTACTGTTACTTAGCTCAGTCAGCATGAATCAAAAAATGGTTCGTCAGCAGAATCTGTGGGTGAGTTTTGGCTCGGGTAGTTTCCCAAGTACATGATTAAGCATATGTTCTGCCATTTTGAATGTCCGAAAACTGCAGGTTCTTCTGATCATGACTTTAGCCTTGTTGTTCAACCCTTCGAAAATACCGCTTAAAAGCGCATCGGATTTAATGACCAGCGCGAAGTTACCCACCGGCGCGCGCGCTCTGGCTCTATGCAGGGAGCCGCACGCGCGCCCGTGGATAACTTTGCTTGTCAAA
>SHXF01000046.1 GCA_009693435.1 Betaproteobacteria bacterium
AAGGTAGAAAAAGCAGAGAAATCGTCAAATAAACGGTCGGTAGCGAGTAATTTCATGCCTATCGCATATTTCATTCCGCAGTGGAGTGAATCACCTCTGTGCTCAAATGCCAACTGCTAAAATTGAAAAAATCACAGCCTCTCAGCCCTTTCGGCAGCCCGTTGAGATCACGGATCTGAGCAAGACCCACCGCGACCAAATCGCGATGTTCGGCCGCATCAGCACCCGCGACCAGGAAGAGTACGGCCAGTTGCACGGATTCGTCGTCGAAAAATGGGAATTGCGCGAGGAGAGCCTGACCGGCCTGCGCATCGAGCGCCCCGGGTCCGACGGGGGTGGGCGCTATCTCCATTCCCAGCTGATTGCCGTGCATCCGGCGGACGCGAAGACTTTCGTGGTTGGCGCGATCCGCTCTTTGGCTGTATCCGCCGGTCACGAAATCTCTGCTGAAATTCAGACGATTCCGGGCATTCCGCAGGCCGTCGCGATCCGCGCGACAGGGCTGAATGCGATGTCCGACAAGTTCATCCCGGCGCTGTTGCTCCCGGAGATTGCGGCATTGCAGTCGCCCCTGAGCCTCATCCTGCCTGCGGGCTGGTTTCGCCCTAAGCGCGTAATCGAACTGTTCGACGATCACGCGCACCAGATCATGCTGGCGTCTGTGCTCGACCGCGGCAGCGATTTCGAGCGCGTGCTGTTCACGCTCGTGTGATTTCGTGAATTTTTGGCGCATATTCGCACCGCACGGGGCACCCGGATACGAGCCACAGGGAGTCGTGTCGCGATTCGGCATTGCTCGTATCCCCTGCCTGCGCGGATTCGCCGCGCGGTAGAATCACGCCATGTCTCCACCGGTCAAAGTGTCGCCCATTCCGACGGAAATCCGCCTGCACCAGAAATCGCGGCTGATGGAAATCACGTTCTCCGATGGCGCGCATTTCAATCTCAGCTGCGAGTTCCTGCGTGTCCATTCGCCATCCGCGGAAGTGCGCGGCCACGGGCCCGGCCAGGAAGTGCTGCAGACCGGAAAGAAGGATGTCGACATCGTCGCCATCGAACCGGTCGGCAGTTATGCCATTCAGCCGACGTTCTCCGATGGCCACAATACCGGCATTTTTTCCTGGGATTACCTCCAGGAACTCGGGCGCAATCAGGCGTCCATGTGGGAGAAATACCTGAAACGCCTGGAGCAGGCCAGTGCGTCGCGCGAGCCCGCGCCCGGGCGGTCGTGATCCGGCCTGCCGCGCTGCACTCAGACGCATAACGGCATGCCGCAAACCCACTTCGGCTACGAAACTGTCGGCGAGCAGGAAAAGGCGCGTCGCGTCGCGGGTGTGTTTTCGTCCGTCGCCGGGAAGTACGATTTGATGAACGACCTGATGTCCGGCGGGCTGCACCGGCTGTGGAAGGCGTTTGCCATCGCCCGCAGCGGGGTAAGGGCGGGGCAGCGGGTGCTCGACGTGGCGGGGGGAAGTGGCGATCTGGCGAGCGAATTCGCCCGGCGCGTCGGCCCCGAAGGCGAAGTCTGGCTCACTGACATCAATGCGGAGATGCTCGGCGCCGGCCGCGACCGGCTGCTCGACCACGGTCAGATTCTGCCGGTCGCCCGGTGCGATGCCGAACGCCTGCCCTTCGCTAGCGGTTACTTCGACTGCGTCAGCGTTGCATTCGGTCTGCGCAATATGACCCGCAAGGACGTCGCGCTGGCCGAGATGCGGCGGGTGCTGCGCCCCGGCGGACGCTTGCTGGTACTGGAATTCTCCCGTGTCTGGAAGCCGCTGGAGCGCCCCTACGAATGGTACACTTTCAACGTTCTGCCCTGGCTGGGGCGGCAAGTGGCCGGCGACGAGGCGAGCTACCGCTACCTTGCGGAATCGATCCGCTTGCATCCCGACCAGGAGTCATTAAAATCCCTGATGGAACGCGCCGGGCTGGAAGATGTCGAATACCACAATCTGACCGCAGGCGTGGTAGCCTTGCATATTGGGTTCAAGTACTAAGCTTCAAATCGCCGGATACAGTCTGGCGACTGTCCCGGATTTGTCCCGGATTGTGAAACATTTACAGGAGAGCCAGATGAAACGTTCTTGGTTGACATTGATTGCCATATCGCTCGCGATCGGACTGACATCGGGGAGCGCGGACGCAAAACGGGTAGGCAGCGGCAGTAACGTCGGCGCGCAGCGCGCAGCCCCCATGCAAAAGCAGGCGGCAACGCCGGCACAACAGAATCCGACCGCGGCGAAGGCCGCGCCGGCTGCGGCGGCCGCACCTGCTGCCTCCGGGGCAAGCCGCTGGATGGGCCCGCTTGCCGGACTTGCTGCAGGCCTGGGCTTGGGCTGGCTGCTCAGCCAGAGCGGCATGGGTGGCGCATTCGGCATGTTGCTGATGGGCTTGCTCGCAGCGGTCGCGGTGTTCGCGCTGGTGCGCTTCCTGATGCGTCCGAAGGGTCAGGCAGGGCAGAGCATGCAGTCGATGCAATACGCCGGTGTGGGCAATGAAACCGTCGCGGCGCCGCCGCCATCGCAGATGCCCAGCGGCAGTGCTGCCGCGGCCGCCGCGGGGGAGCAGATGCCACAAACCATGCAGCAGAACGCGGCCTCGACCATCCCTGCGGGCTTCGACATCGACGGATTCCTGCGTCAGGCGAAAATCGGATTTGTCAACCTGCAGGATGCAAACGACCGCGGCGATGTACAGGCGTTGCGCGATTTCACCACCGACGAAATGTTCGAATCCCTCAAGGGAGACATTGTCTCGCGCGGCAATACCGGCCAGCACACGGAGGTGGTCAACCTGAACGCGTCGTTGCTGGAAGTGGTGACTGAAGGCAACACGCACTGGGCCAGCGTGCGCTTCCACGGCAGCCTGCGCGAACAGCAAAGCCAGACAGCGGAGTCGTTCGAGGAAGTATGGCACCTGCAAAAGCCGGTTCAGGGTGGTTCCGGCTGGCTGCTTGCGGGGATTCAGCAAGTTTCCTGAACGCCGCAAGTCATCACAGCTAGAGACACTCGGGCCGCCGCGGGATTACCCCGGCGGCTTTTTCTTTGAGCGAACCGGGCTCCGTAATTGTTGGCGCCCACTGACTCTCTGGATCCAGAAGTATGACCCATGCTCAAGCGTAGTGCCGTTTCCGCAATCAACCACCTGCTGGCACAGCAACCGGCATTGCAGGAACGGCTAGCCTCTTTTGCCGGCGAGTGCGCCGAATTCAGGCTGGATCCGCTGCCGACGCTGCGGCTGATGATCCTGGGGTCGGGAGGTGTGGCCCAGGCTAGCCCTGAACAAACAGGCAGTCTTGTCGTCACCCTTCGCCGCGCGGCGCTGCCATTGTTGCTGAGGCGTGATGCTACGGCCTTGGGGGAAATCGAGATCGCGGGCAATGAGGGTCTTGCCGACGCGGTGAGGTTCGTCTTGATGCACATCGAGTGGGATCCAGAGGAAGATCTGTCGCGCCTGGTCGGGGATGTGCTGGCGCACCGCATTGCCGGTGTCGGACGCGACTTCGTCGCTTGGCAGCGCGATGCGGGGTACCGACTGGCGCAGAATTTTGCTGAATACTGGACCGAAGAACGTCCTGTTCTCGCACGAGCCGATGATTTTGCAACTTTCTCCGCGGAAGTGAGTGCTCTCAACGAAGCAACGGCGCAGCTCGAGGGACGACTGGACGTGCTCGTCCAGCCGGCCATCACGGGCTCTCAGGGTTCGTAATCGCATCCTCGGCCGGGTCCGTGCCGACAACTCTGGTAAATTCCCGGCTCCTTCCCCTTCCAGGCTTGCGTTTGCCGTGCTGCGCCTGATACGCCTGCTGAAGATTCTCTCGGTCGGTCTGCGATTCGGGCTGGACGAACTGGCGTTCGCGCCGGAACACCAGCTGTCACGTTTCCTCCATCGCTTTCGCGCATGGCGCGATCTCTCGGTGCCGCGTGCAGTACGCCTGCGCCTGGCACTCGAGACGCTCGGGCCGATCTTCGTCAAGTTCGGGCAGGTGTTGTCGACCCGCCGCGATCTCATGCCGCCGGATATCGCCGACGAACTGGCCAAGCTTCAGGACCAGGTGCCGCCCTTTCCCGCGGAGCAGGCGCTCGCTGAAGTGCAGAAAGCCTTCGGCCGGCCCGCGAGTACGTTGTTCAAGGCGTTCGATCCCGTTCCGGTGGCGAGTGCCTCGATTGCGCAGGTGCATTTCGCCCTGCTTCAGGACGGCACGGAGGCTGCGGTGAAAATCGTGCGTCCGGGAATGCTGCCGGTGATTGCCCGGGATCTGGGACTGCTCGATGCCGCGGCATGGTTCATCGAATTGTTGTGGGCCGATGGCAGGCGGCTGCGCCTGCGCGAAGTGGTCGCGGAGTTTGCCAAGCACCTCTACGACGAACTGGACCTGATGCGCGAAGCGGCCAACGCCAGCCAGCTTCGGCGCAGGTTCCTGCATTCTCCGCTGCTCGCCATTCCCGAAATGTACTGGGATTATTGCGCGCCCTCGGTGATGACGATGCAGCGCATGCACGGGACGCCTATCAGCCACGTCCAGGCGCTGCGCGATGAAGGCATCGACATTCAGCGGCTGGCGCATTCCGGCGTGGAAATTTTCTTCACCCAGGTGTTCCGCGACGGCTTCTTCCATGCCGACATGCACCCAGGCAATATATTTGTGTCCACCGATCCGGAAACACGCGGCCAGTACATCGCGCTCGACTTCGGCATCATGGGTACCCTCACCGACGCCGACAAGGCCTACCTGGCGCAGAACTTCATCGCTTTCCTGAACCGCGACTACCGTCGCGTGGCCCAGGCGCATCTAGAGGCGGGATGGGTCCCGCCGGAGACGCGCATCGACGAATTCGAGACGGCGATACGCGCAGTGTGCGAGCCCGTCTTCGACCGGCCGCTCAAGGAAATCTCCTTCGGCCGGGTGCTGCTGCAGCTGTTCCGCGCGTCGCGCCGTTTCAATGTCGAGATCCAGCCGCAGCTGGTGATGCTGCAAAAGACGCTGCTCAACGTCGAAGGACTCGGACGGCAGCTCGACCCGGAACTCGATTTGTGGAAAACCGCCAAACCCTTTCTCGAAACCTGGATGGGAGAACAGATCGGTTTCCGCGCGTTGGTAGACAACATCAAAAACGAACTGCCGCGCTGGGCCGCCATGCTGCCGCAAATGCCGCGGCTCGCTCACCGGCTGCTGGCGCAGGACCGCCTGGGCGCGCTCGAAAAGGCGATAGCCGAAATGCAGGCGCAGGCGCGCCGCCGCAACCGGTTGCTCGCCTGGATCTCGGTCTGGCTGGCGGCACTGGTCATCTGGCAGGCCGGCGTGTTCCTGACCCGCTGACGCCGTCCGGGCAAGGGCGTTCCCGGAGCGTCCACCTCGATCTTCCGATCGCATTGCGCCGGGGACAGTTTCAAGCCGCCAGCATCGCGCCTGGGCTACAACCAACTGGGCTGCCCTTATAATGGCCGCTGCTCATCAACCATTCTGATTTTCGCCCCGAATGTCGCTACTCTGGTTCGTGGTGCTCTACCTGATCGTTTCGATCGCGATCGGCCTGTACGCGGCCACCAAGGTCAAGACCGCGGCCGACTTTGTCGTCGCGGGACGGCACCTGCCGCTGCCGTTCATCATCGCCACGGTGTTTGCGACCTGGTTCGGCTCCGAAACCGTGCTCGGCATCCCGGCGAAATTCATCAACGAGGGCCTGAAGGGCGTGATCGCCGATCCGTTCGGCTCCTCGATGTGTCTGATATTCGTCGGCCTGTTCTTCGCGCGCCCGCTATACCGCATGAAGCTGCTGACCATCGGCGATTACTACCGCGCGCGCTACAACCGTCCAGTGGAACTGGTCACTAGCCTGTGCATCGTCCTCTCATACCTTGGCTGGGTCTCGGCACAGATCACCGCGCTCGGGCTGGTATTCAATATCCTGACAGAAGGGGCGCTCGCGCCCTGGCAGGGGATGACACTGGGCGTGGCCATTGTCCTCGTCTACACCCTGGCCGGGGGCATGTTCTCGGTGGCCTTCACCGATCTGTTCCAGATGCTCATCATCGGCGTGGGTATGGTCTATATCGGCTTCGTCGTGAGCGAACTGGCCGGCGGCGCAGGGGTGGTTTTCGACAGTGCGCGCGCCGCGGGCAAGCTTGAATTCTGGCCGGCGTTCGAGGCGCGCGACATTATCCTTTTCACTGCTGCGTGGATGACCATGGCGCTCGGCTCGATCCCGCAGCAGGACGTGTTCCAGCGCGTGTCCGCGGCCAAAGACGAGAAGACCGCCGGCCGCGGCTCGGTAATCGGCGGCTGCATCTATTTTTGTTTCGCCTTTGTGCCGATGTTCCTCGCCTGGTCCGCCAGCATCATCGATCCGGCCATGGTGAACGAACTCATTGCCAAGGATTCGCAATACATCCTGCCGCGCCTCATCCTCGACCACGCGCCCTTCGCGGTGCAAGTGATGTTCTTCGGCGCGCTGCTCGCGGCCATTCTGTCGTGTTCCTCGGCGACCCTGCTGGCCCCTTCGGTGACGTTCGCCGAAAACGTGCTGCGCGGCTTTCTGCCGCCGCTCGACGACACCCGGTTCCTGCGCCTGCTGCGCGTGGTGGTGCTGCTGTTTGCCCTCGGCGTGCTGACCTTCGCCCTCACGTCGAATTCCACCATCTACGGCATGGTCGAGAATGCCTACAAGATCACGCTGGTCGCGGCATTCACGCCGCTCGCCTTCGGCCTGTATTGGAAGCCCGCCACCACGCAGGGCGCCGCCGTGGCGATCGCTCTCGGCCTGTCGGTGTGGATAGTATTGGAGGTGACGGGCGTCGAATTTCCCCCTCCGCAATTTGCCGGCCTGATAGCCGCGATTGTCGGCATGTTGGCCGGCTCCCTATTGCCGCAACGTTACGGCCGCGTCCCTGCGGCGCAGCACGCCCCAGCCGGCGGGTCGCCAGTCCGGGTGTAGGAGGCCCGGACGCATCCCTGCCGGTGCGGAAAAGCAGGCGACGCGGCCCCTGCCGGATTGGAAATATCATTTTTGATAGTGATAGGGTCCGCAGATGCCCGTAATTCGGCGCTTTATCCAGATAATTTATCCGGATTATCGACGCCGCAAGGCCGCCTCCGTGACTGTGCGAGAATCGGCCCATGCGTGAATCGGAACGCGCTTCGCCGCTGGCCCGGTACCTGTTCGTTGCGTATGGGCTGTTGATCATTTATGCGAGCCTGCATCCGTTCGCCGGCTGGCGCGATCCCGGCGTGGCACCGTTCGCGTTTCTCGTCGCGCCGCTGCCTCGCTACATCACCGCGTTCGATCTCACCGCAAATTTCATCGCCTACGCGCCGCTCGGATTTCTCACCGTGCTTGCGCTGGTTCCCATGGTCGGGCGCGCCAACGGTGTGTTCCTTGCGACGCTGCTGGCAGCCTGCCTCAGCCTCTCGCTGGAAGCGCTGCAGAACTACCTGCCGGTGCGCATTCCTTCGAACGTCGATCTCGCGACCAACGTAACGGGCGCGCTCACCGGCGCGCTCGCCGGCGCCCTGTCCATCCGCCCGCTGCTGCGCGAAGGCGGGTTGCAGGCCTTGCGCTATCGGGTGTTCCTGCGCGGTGGCCGTATCGATCTGGGCGTTGTGCTGCTGGCGCTGTGGCTGGTGTCGCAACTCAACCCGGAGACCCTCCTGTTCGGCAACGGCGACCTGCGCGACCTGTTCCACAATCCCGACGGCACGTTACGGCCGGCGGAGGCGTTCATGCGCACCGAAGCCGGCGTAGCGGGGGCCAACGCGTTTGCACTGGGGTTGTTGCTGTCGGGTCTGGTCGAGCGCAACCAGAGCGCCTGGGCGCTGTGCCTGCTGCTGGTCGCGGCAGCGCTGGCGGTGCGCACCATTGCGTTCGGCGTGCTGATGACGCCGCACGACATGCTGCTGTGGGTCACCCCCGGCGCGGTCTACGGGCTGACGGCCGGCACGCTGGCCGCCATCATCGCCATGGTCTTGCCGCGCGGCGGGCGGCTCGCGCTGGCGGGTCTCGCGCTGATGGGCGCCACGGTGCTGGTCAATCTGGCGCCGGAAAATCCCTATCTGGCGAGTTCGCTGGCGCAGTGGCGACAGGGACATTTCTTGAATTTCAACGGCCTCACCCGGGTGGTTTCCGCCGTGTGGCCGTTCGCCGCGCTCGCCTATGTCATGGCGTTGCTTGCGGACCGCAGCCGCGTGCACTGAAGACTCCCCCTGCGGGAAGGGCGGGCCAGATGTTCACATAATATAATGCCTGCTGTAACCTGCCTCGCGCGAGTTGCATGTCCGGATGGCTCGATCCACGCAAGGTCCTGGCGCACGATCCGACGCCTTCCATTCCATTCGAGAGCAAAGGCTGAAACATGAATCGACCACTGACGATCGCGTTGCTTGCGGCAGCATGGCTGGGGGGAGCGCAGGCGCAGGTGTATCCCGCAAAGCCGATCACCGTGGTGATTCCGAATGTGCCGGGCGGCAGTTCCGACCCGATCGCGCGGCTGGTGGGAGCGAAACTCACCGATTCCTGGGGCCAGACGGTGGTACTCGAACACCGCGCCGGCGCGAATGGGCTTATCGGCTACAACGCGGCCCGGGCGCGCCCCGCCGATGGCTACACGCTCTTCCTCGGCAACGACAGTCAGATGGTGACTTCGCCGCACCTCACGCCCAGTCTCGGCTACTACGACCAGCACTTTGTTCCGGTGATCCAGGGCGTGAACATAGAATACGTGCTCGCGGTCCATCCTTCGATCCCTGCAAATACCGTCCCGGAACTCATTGCCTACCTGAAGTCGAACGCGGGCAAGGTGAGCTACGCCCACAGCGGCACCGCGAGCATCCATCACCTTTCGATGGAAATGCTCAAGGCAGCCGGAGGCCTCGCTGTCGGCGACGTCATAAGCATCCCCTACAAGGGAAGCGGCCAGTATCTCGTCGACATGGTGGCGGGCGTGGTGAGGCTCGCCTACGGCGGCATTCCCCAGACAATGCCGTTCGTGAAGAGCGGCAAGCTGAAGGCCATCGCCATCGGCTCCGGCGCGCGCCTCGATGCGGCCCCCGGCGTGCCGACGATCGCCGAGACCTATCCCGGGTTCGAAACGAGTTCATCGTGGAATTACTTTGTGCCGGTCGGCACGCCGGCCGAGGTCGTCGTGAAGCTGAACGCCGAGATCAACAAGATCCTCGCCATGCCCGACGTCCGCGAGCGCTTTGTGTCGCAGGGCCTGTACCCGATAGGCGGCACGCCGGAGAAACTCTCCGCCCGTATGAAAGCGGACTACGAGAAGTGGGGCGCCATCATCCGCAAGCTCAACCTGAAAGGGGAGCAATAGCGTGCGGAGCAGGGGTTCGATCAACCATAACATCGCCGAAAGCCCGGGCGGCGCGGCGGGGGCCAATCCATGATTTCTTGTCCCAGGCATCTGGCGTTTTTTGCCGCGCTGGTATTCAGTCTGGGCGCGAGCGCGCAGGAATATCCGTCGAGGCTGGTGCGGATCATCTCGGGGGGCTCGGGTAGCGGGCCGGTAGACATCGCCTCGCGGGTGGTCGCGCAGAGGCTTTCCGAGATCTGGGGACAGCCTGTCATCGTGGAGACCCGTACCGGGGCGAGTGAAATGATCGCCGCCGAGGCCGTTGCGAAGTCCAAACCCGATGGTTACACCATGCTCAGCGCCGGCAATATCATTACGCACACGCCTGCGATCTTCCGCGTGCTGCTCTACGACCCGGTGCGCAGTTTCGCGCCGGTCACCCTGATGATGCAAAGTCCGATGGCGCTGGTGGTCAACGCCAGTGCCCCGTACAACTCGCTCAAGGATCTCATCGCCGCGGCGAAGCAGCGGCCCGGCCAGATAGCCTGGGCCTCGGCCGGCATCGGCACCAACAATCATGTCACCGGCGAGCAGTTCGCCGCCGAGGCCGGCATCAAGGTGATCCACGCGCCCTATAAAGGCAGCCAGTCGGCGGCGAACGCGGTCATCGGCGGCGAAGTGGCGTACGCCATCGTAGCCCTCAGCTCGGCGCTGACGTTCGCCAAGGCCGGAACGCTGAAGGTCTTTGCGGTGACCACCGAAAACCGCACCTCGCTCGCACCCGATGTGCCGACAATAGCGGAGCTCGGGGTCCCGGGTGTCGACGGCGCTGTCCGCGGCGGCTTGTATGTTCCCGCCGGGACGCCGGAAAACATCATCGCGAAGCTGAGCGTCGACATCAATCGCATCCTCAAGGAACCGGCGACGCGCCAGCGCTTCGCGGCGCTTGGCCTGGAAGCGCTCGGCACCACGCCGGTGGAATACGAAGCGATCAATAGAAAGATCGCGGCGCAGGTCGTGAGAATCGTCACGCAGGCGAACATCAAGGTCGAATGATTTTTCCATCGGGCCGGGCGATGCGCGCGAGGGAGGATCTTGCGTTGCCGCCTGAGGCCGGTTCAACTGCCCCAGCGGATTTCATGCACTATAATTGCGCCGTGCGAAAGCTGGGGCGGCTGAATTCGCGCAGGGCATTGGTGCCTGTTTCATTGATGTACTGATCCGCCATTGCATACTCATTTTCCACCTCTGCTGCGCGCCGGCTGGCCGCACGCATCAACTTCCGGGACACTTGCAAATCCATGAGCTATTACGACAAACACGTATTTTTCTGCTGCAACCAGCGCGAAGAAGGCCGGGAGTGCTGCAATAACAAAGGCGCGAGCGATCTGCGCGATTACGCCAAGAAAAAAGTGAAATCGCTGGGCCTGGCCGGTGAAGGCAAGGTGCGCATCAACCAGTCCGGCTGCCTGGATCGCTGCGAAGAAGGCCCGTGCATCGTGGTGTACCCGGACGGCGTCTGGTACACCTACGTCGACGAGCAGGACATCGACGAGATCATCGAAGAGCACGTGCAGAACGGCCGGGTGGTCGATCGCCTGAGGATTTGAGCAGCGCAGCCCAGATTCATGCCCAGCGCCCCCAGCGAGCGGACACTGATCGCCGGCGCCGCCGGCAGCATCGAAACGGTCATCGATTTTCCTGCGGCAGACGCCGCAGCGGGCCTGGCGCTGGTCGCGCATCCCCATCCGCTGTACGGCGGCACGCTGGACAACAAGGTCGCGCAGACCCTGGCTAAAACGTTTACGGAACTCGGTTACATAGCGTTGCGCCCCAATTTCCGCGGCGTTGGCGCCTCCGAAGGTGTGCATGATCATGGTAACGGCGAGACGGACGATCTGGAGCGGGTCACGGTGTATGCGCTGCAGAGCGATTCGGCGAGCGGCGGCTGGTGCTGGCCGGTTTTTCATTCGGCTGCTACGTGCAGATGCGCCTGATGAAGCGCCTTGCCGGCGGAACTGCTCCGCGACTGGTGCTGGTTGCGCCGGCCATCGGGCGGGTTTCCGCGGACAGGGATTACGCGGCCCAGGATGTGCCGGCCGACACCATAGTCATTCACGGCGAGCAGGATGAAACGGTGCCGCTGGGCAATGTATTCGACTGGGCGCGCCCGCTGGAGTTGCCGATCACGGTGATCCCCGGCGCGGATCATTTTTTTCATCGCCGCCTGCATCTCATCAAAGCCGTCATCAAGCGCCAGTGGCAGTGAAGGCCGCACCGGTTTTCCCATTCCCGCCTCTTCTGCCGGATAGGGGGAGGGCGGCATGTCGAAGGCACGTCGGCAGACTAGGTACGCGTGACTTCCCGCGATCATTACCGGAGGACTGCGCGCGAACACGCAGCGCCACGAAAGATTCACCGGATTTTTCATGCGTATGGATACAGCCGATATGAACGCCCGCTCCAGGCCGGACTTCGCTGCGGACCTGGGAATGGACAGCGCGGTGCTGCGGGTGACCGACTTGCGCAAGTCCTACGCTACGCACCAGGTTCTGGCCGGCGTGTCGTTCGAAATCAAGCGTGGGGAGTGTTTTGGTCTGCTCGGCCCGAACGGCGCAGGCAAGACCACCACCTTGCGCCTGTGCCTGGGCCTGATACACCCCGACAGCGGCAGCATCACGCTCGGCGGTCTGGCCGGTGCCACGGCAGGCGCGACAGGCGCGGCTGCGCGTCGGTGTCGTGCCGCAAATGGACAATCTCGATCCGGATTTCACCGCTGCGGAAAACCTGCTGGTCTACGGCCGCTATTTCGGCATGACGGACGCCGCCATCCGCGCGCGAATCCCGCAGTTGCTGGAATTTGCAGGACTCGCGCAACGCGGCGACGCGCGCATCCAGGCGCTCTCGGGCGGCATGAAGCGGCGGCTTACCCTGGCGCGGGCGCTGGTGAACGATCCGGACTTCATTTTCATGGACGAGCCGACCACCGGGCTGGATCCGCAGGCCCGGCATCTCATCTGGGACCGCCTGAAAACGCTGCTCGCGCAGGGCAAGACGATACTGCTCACCACGCATTTCATGGACGAGGCCGAACGGCTGTGCGCGCGGCTGGCGGTGATGGACCAGGGCGCCATCATCGCCGAGGCGAGTCCGCGTGAACTGATCGCGCGCCATATCGAACCCAACGTGGTGGAGGTGTTCGGCGATGGCGTCACGGAGTGGGCGGACCGGCACGCATCGCGCCTCGCCTCGCGCCTGGAGAAGGCCGGCGAAACGGTGTTCTGCTACGCCGCAGACCCGCATCCGCTGGTGGAGAACTTGGACCGCGAGCCGGGGTTGCGATACCTGCGCCGTCCGGCGAACCTCGAGGACGTGTTTCTCAAGCTTACCGGTCGTGACTTGAGAGAGTAGGCGGAATGCGGTAAGGGTCGAACCCTTCCCGTCCCCAGCAGTCCCCTCGTTTCTAAACGGACGCCGAGAATGAACCTTCAGGACATGAGTATCCAGGGCACGAGCAGGCAGGGCATGAACCCGTATGCGCTGCCGCGCCTGTCGCTGCGGTTTCTCCCGGTATGGCGGCGAAATTTCAAAGTCTGGACAAAGCTGGCCGTACCCTCGATTCTCGGCAACCTCGCGGATCCGATGATTTACATGCTCGGCCTGGGCTACGGGCTTGGCGCGTTGGTGCCGGATGTTGCGGGCGTGTCCTACATTGCCTTTCTCGCGGCCGGTACCGTTTGCTTTTCGACGATGAACAGCGCCACCTTCGAATCGCTGTATTCCAGCTTCTCGAGAATGCACGTGCAGCGGACGTGGGACGCCATCATGAACACGCCCATCAACCTCGATGATGTGGTGCTCGCCGAACTCTTCTGGGCGACGGCCAAGAGTTTTCTTTCCGGACTTGCCATCCTGGTGGTGGTCTGGGCGCTCGGCTTGTCGCATTCGCCGCTGTCGATCTGGGTGCTGGCCGTCATTCCGCTGATCGGGCTCGCGTTCGGCGCGCTCGGTCTGCTCATCACCGCAATGGCCTCGAGCTACGATTTCTTCATGTACTACTTCACTCTGGTGATCACGCCGATGGCGATGCTGTGCGGGGTTTTCTTCCCCGTAGCGCAACTGCCCGCGACATTCCAGGTCGTATCGCAACTGTTGCCGCTCAGCCACGCCACGGCGCTGGCCCGGCCGCTGCTCCTCGGCGAGGTGCCGACCGACATCCTGCTCCATGTGGCGGTGCTGCTTGCCTACGCAGCGGCCGCCTTTTATGCTGCGGTCGTCCTGCTGCGGCGCAGACTGCTCAAGTAATCCGGTATGCAGATTGAACTGAACCCCGCGCTTCAACCATTGGCGATGCCGGTCCAGCCCGGCCCTGCGATGAGGCGCGGCGGTCGCCCGCCGTTGCGTTTGCCGGACGGGTGCGCGTGATGTTGTGGGTCAAAGCCCTGCATGTGGTGTTCATGGTTACCTGGTTCGCCGGGTTGTTCTACCTGCCGCGCCTGTTCGTCTATCACGCCATGGCGGAAGCGGAAGGCAAGGACAGCGCCGGTGTCGCCCGTTTCAAGGTGATGGAGCGCAAACTCTACTGGGGCATCATGACGCCGGGCGCAGTCTTCACCATCGGGTTCGGGCTGTGGCTGTGGCTGGGATACGGCATCACCGGTGGCTGGCTGCATGCCAAGCTCGTCGTCGTCGTCCTGCTGATCGCCTATCACCTCTGGTGCGGCCGGCTGCTGGCGGACTTCCGGGAAGATCGCAACCGGCGCAGCCATATGTGGTTTCGCTGGTTCAACGAGGCGCCGGTTCTGCTGCTGCTGGCGGCCGTGATACTGGTGGTCATAAAGCCGTTTTGACCTGGTTAAAGCTGTGATAAGCTTTTCGCGGAGACGATGAAAAGCCGCGATGACTGCCGACAACATCACCCTCAGGCTCGCGCGAACCGCAGACGCGGAAGAAATTGCGCTCATGTCCCGCGACCTCATCGAAACCGGGCTTGGCTGGTCATGGAGCCCGGAGCGCATAGCCCGCGCAATCCGCAACACCGATACCGTTACCCTCATAGGTTGCGATCGCGACGCGCGCATCGTGGCGTTCGCCGTGATGCGTTTCGGCGACGAACACGCCCACCTGTCGCTGCTGGCGGTGCGCCCGTCCTACCAGCGGCGGGGTCTGGGCCGGCGCCTCGTCGATTGGCTGCTGTCTTCGGCAAGAGTCGCAGGCATTGCGACCATCGGCCTGGAACTGCGCTCGAGCAACCCCGGCGCGCGCCGCTTTTACCGCTCGCTCGGTTTCAGCGAAGGCGCCTACATTCCCGGTTATTACCGCGGCCGCGAGATGGCGCTGCGCATGATGCTGGAACTGCGCAGAGTCGGCACGCCACTGCCTCCCTGGCCTGTCGCCAGGCTGCCCAGGCGCTAAAAAAGCACGGCGCTCCATTTCATTCGCACCCGTTTTTTATCTGCTCCTGATGGCGAGCATTGCACCCGCCATGGCGGCCGGTCTGCCTGCTGAATCGGCAGCCGGATCGCGGGTTGCGATGATCGCGCCGGGCGTGCCGCACGCCCTTGCCCGCTGGCGCACCCGGCATTACCGCGATATCCGCTACGACCTGAAGCTGGAAATCGTCTCGGCGCCGGTTGCGGCGCTTGCGCCTGCCCGTGCCGGAGCGTCGGCCGCACCCGAATCCGGACCGGGTGATCAGGCCGGAAGTGTGCCGGCTGCGCTGCGCGGTGAAGTCGAAATCCGGTTTCATTTCCGCGGAGCACGCCAGGACATCGTGCTCGACTGGCGGCCGGATGCCGGCGGCACCCTGTCGCAACAGGTGGAATTGAACGGCCGCATGGTTGAAGCACGCTTTGAACACGAGCACCTGATCGTGCCGCGGGCGCTTGCCCGCGCGGGAGAAAACGTGCTGCGCCTGCCGGTGCAGGCGCCCATTCGCGCCTCGGGCACGGCAGTGACCCGCTATGCCGACCGCGAGGACGGATCGCACTACGTGTATACGCTGTTTGTCCCTTCGGATGCGAGCAGCGTGTTTCCGTGCTTCGATCAGCCCGACCTCAAGGCGCGCTTCACGCTCGACCTTGCAGCGCCGCGCGGTTGGAAAGCCATCGGCAATGGTGCGCTGGTCTCGCGCTCCGAGGGCGCGGTATCGCAGGTGCCAGCGCTCACCCGTCACCGATTTGCCCGGACCGAGCCCATCAGCACCTACCTGTTCGCTTTTGCCGCGGGACCGTTCGTTGCGATTGAGGAGACAAGCGCTGCCGGCCCGGCCGTGCCGCTGATGCCGACGGCGCTGCCGCTGGCGACACTGCCATTTACACCGCCTTTGACACCGCCTTTGACACGTTTGTACGTGCGCAAGTCGCGCCTGGAGCGCGCGTCGCGGGAAGCCACCGAGGTACTGCGCATCAATCGCGAGGCGCTTGCCTGGTTCGCGCGCTACTTCGGCCACGCCTATCCGTTCTTCAAGTACGACCTGGTACTGATCCCGGAGTTTGCCTACGGCGGCATGGAACACGCCGGCGCGAGTTTCCTGCGGGAGGAGTCGGTGCTGTTCCCCTCGGATCCGAGCGACTACGACCACATGCGCCGCGCCAACCTGATATTTCACGAGGCCTCGCATCAGTGGTTCGGCAACCTGGTGACGATGCGCTGGTTCGACGACTTGTGGCTGAAGGAAGGCTTTGCCAATTACATGGCCGCCAAGGCGACCGCTGCGCTGTTGCCCCGGTATCCGGCCTGGAACGCGTTCCTTGCGCTCAAGGCCGGTGCCTATCGCACCGATGTGACCCGCGGCACCACGGCGATATACCAGCCGATTCCCAATCTTGCGTCGGCCAAGTCGGCGTACGGCAACATTGTCTACAGCAAGGCCCCGGCAATCCTGAAGCAAGCGGCATTCTTTCTCGGAGAAGACGTATTCGAGCAGGCGTTGCGCGAATTTGTGCACCGTCATGCGTTTGGCGCCGCGCAGTGGAGCGATCTGGTGCGTGCGTTCGAGCGCGCCTCGGGCCGCGATCTGAAGCGCTGGGCTGACGCGTGGGTGAAACGCCGCGGCATGCCGGCGGTGCGCCTCGCCTGGCGGCCCGACCGTCTCGGCGCCGTGGCGACACTCAGCCTCGCGCAGCACGATGTGCTCGGCGAGGGCGGGGTGTGGCCGATGCGGGTGAAGGTTGTGGCGCAGTCCTTGTTTGACGACAAGCAGGGAGACGACAAATACGGGGACGACAAGCAAGGGGACGACAAGCAAGGGGACGACAAGCAAGGGTACGAAAAGCGCGGCAATCACAAGCGCGGCGGCGAAACGCGCACCGCAGACATCACGCTCTCCGGCAAATCGGTGCGCGTTCCGGGGATGACCGGCATGGTGCCGCAGTTCCTTTTTGCCAACGCCGGGGATCACGGCTACGGGCAGTTCCTCCTCGACTGGCGCAGCCGCCAGGCCGTACTCGATCAGCCACGCATCGCCCGCGATGACCTGCTGCGGGCGCTGCTGCTCGATGCCCTGTGGGAGGCAGTGCGGGAAACCGAACTTGCACCGGCAGATTACATCGCCATGGTGACGCGCCATGCGCCGCACGAGACCGATGAAATTACCCTGGCAAGTCTACTGGCACGGGCGCAGGTGGCGCTGACGCGGTACGTGCCGCAATCCGCGCGCCACTCCCTCGCGCCGCCCTTCGAGGCGATGCTGGCGGAGCAGCTTGCCGCCGGGATATCGACCGGCAAACGCATCACGTTCCTGCGCGCCTGGATGGATTCCGGCTGGAGCGAAGCGAGCCGCGGCGAGCTGAAGCGCCTCGTCCAGGGCGGTGTCGCGGTTCCGGACATCACGTTGCGCTCACGTGACCGCTTTCGCATCATCCGCACGTTGCTGATCCGCGGCGACCGGGACGCTGCGGCGCTGCTGGAGCGCCAGGCGGCAGCCGACGTCAGCGACGAGGGACGGCGTTATGCGTATGGCAGCGCCGCGGCCGCGGCCGATGCAGCGACCAAGCAGCGCTATTTCGAGCGCTTCCTCGGCGATCCGCAACTGCCGGAGAGCTGGATAGAGGAAGCGCTCGGACCGTTCAATGCAGTGGAGCAGGCGCCGCTGACGCGCGCGTTTCTCGAGCCGGCGCTGGCCGCCATCGCGTCGCTTAAACGCCAGCGCAAGATTTTCTTCGTCAACAACTGGCTTGCTGCGTTCATCGGCGGTCAGACCGATGCCGCGGCGCTGGCTGCGATCGAGCGGTTCGCGGCGAACCCGGCGCTCGATCCCGATCTACGCCTGAAGGTGCTGGAAGCGATCGACAGCGTTGAGCGCACCGTGCGGATACGCGCGCGCTACTGAATGCGCCCGCGCCGACGCTTGCGCGTGGAAAAGCACATCCGTGCGTTTTTACCGGGGTTCCATGCGCTGCATCTCGGCCTTCACGGCCCGCGCAGCAGCGGTGATATCCACCGGTTTCGACTTCCGGAACAGCATCCACAGCATGGCGCCATTCACCAGCACGAATATCACTTCGAGGTAGAGGATCTGAGTGACCAGCGCGCGCTTGGCATGATCCCCGAACAGGAAGTAGAAGCCGTCGAAAGAAGGCAGCGCTGCGCGGGTGAGGGCGTAGTAGTTCTCCATTGGCGGAAACAGCAGCACCAGCAGCAGGTTGAGGCCGACGCCGAACAGCACCACTTTTTGCCAATCGACCCGCCTGCCTTCCTGCTTTCCGGGACTATCCCGCAACAGCAGCCAGGCGATCGAGGCGTTGATCAGAACCACGAATATTTCAATCTGCAGAAAGCTCGAATTGACGATGCGGGGCGCATTGTCGTCGAATACGAAATAGAAGCCGTCGAAAATCGGCGCGCTGGCGCGTGTCAGCGACATGTAGTCGAACGGCGGAAAAAGCAGGATCAGCGCCACGTTGAGCACCGCGACTGCGACTGTCAGCCATTGATATTTATTCAATTCTGACCCTCACCGAGGCTGGAATAGGCGCTATCGTACTACGCTGCACGACCTTTTCCCATACAGTACCCATGTAAATGCCCATGTAAATGCGGCCGTTGCCGACCGCAAGACGGACCGGCGCGGCCGCTTGTTCAACCCGCCATCGCCGCAAGCCGGCGGCATAAACGAATCGATTGTCATGAATCCCGACGCGGCCCACGCCACATCGTATTTCGCGACCTGCCCGCGCGGACTGGAAACGCTGCTCGCCGACGAACTGAACGCGCTCGGCGCGAGTACGCCGCGCACCGTTGCCGGAGGCGTTTCTTTCAAGGGCGATGTCACGGTGCTTTACCGCGCCAATCTGGAATCGCGCCTTGCGTCGCGGATCCTGGTCCAGCTTTCGCACGGCGCCTATCGCAACGAGCAGGAGATCTACGACGCCGCGCGCGCCGTTGCCTGGCACAAACTGTTCAGGGTGAGCCAGTCGATACGCGTCGATCTCACCGCGACACGCTCGCCGCTGAAGAGCCTGGACTTTGCCACCCTGCGGATCAAGGACGCGGTATGCGACCGTTTTCGCGACGAGACCGGGCAGCGCCCCGACGTCAACACGCGCTCGCCGGATATCCGCATTGCGGCTTTTGTCGATGCCACGCACATCACGCTCTACCTGGACAGTTCCGGCGAGCCGCTCTACAAGCGCGGCTATCGCACCGAGGCCGGCGAGGCGCCGCTCAAGGAGAATCTCGCCGCGGGCATCATCCGCCTTTCCGGCTGGCAGGCCGGCGAGCCGCTGTTCGACCCGATGTGCGGCAGCGGCACCGTGCTGGCCGAGGCGGCGATGATAGCGCTGGATATCGCGCCGGGCAGCCTGCGGCGATTCGGATTCGAGAACTTTGCCGACCACGACGCCATGCTGTGGGGCAGGCTGAAGGGCGATGCCGCCGCGCGCCGCGCGAAGCCGCGCCGGCTGGCGATTTTCGGCAGTGACGTGTCGGCCCGCGAACTCGGCTGGGCGCGGGAGAATCTTGCCGCCATCGGCATTGCAGGCTGCGTGGACCTGAAGCAGGCCAACGCGCTGGAGGTCGCGCCGCCCGTGATCGAGGGACCGACGCACGCGCTCAATGAACCGGCACCCGTGCCGGATGGAGCGACGCACGCATCGGGTGGAGCGACGCACGCATCGGGTGGAGCGACGCATGCATCGGGTGGACCGACGCACGCATCGGGTGGACCGACGCACGCATCGGATGGACCGACGCATGCATCGGATGGACCGACGCATGCATCGGGGGGGGGCGTGCTGATCACCAATCCACCCTACGGGGTGCGCCTTGGCGACAAGGACGACATGTCGCTGTTCTATCCGAAATTCGGCGACGCGCTGAAGCAGAGATTCGCCGGCTGGCGCTGCTACATCCTGTCCGCGGATCCACAACTGAAACGCGGCATCCGCCTGCATGCGAGCAGGCGCACGCCCATTTTCAACGGACCGCTGGAATGCCGGCTGTACGAGTACCGCATCATCGCCGGTTCGATGCGGCGCGATCGCGGCGAGCCGGCATAGCGCGTATCGATCGCGCGCCGCGCCCATGTCGAGCCGGCGGGGCGCCGGCGATGTCAGGCGGCCAGTGCCTGCTCGATGTCGGCCGCGAACTCTTTCGGCTCGACCTGCGGCGCATAGCGCTTGACGATACGTCCGTCGCGCCCGACCAGGAATTTGGCGAAATTCCATTCGATCGCAGGTCCCTTCGCTCCCGGGGAGGACTGGGTCAGCCATTGGTAGAGCGGATGCGCGCCGGCGCCGTTCACTTCGATTTTGTCGAACATCTGAAACGAAACACCGTAATTTTTCTGGCAGAACGCGCCGATCTCGCCGGCGCTGCCCGGTTCCTGCGCGCCGAACTGGTTGCATGGAAAACCGAGCACCGCCAGCCCTTTCCCGGAATAGCTGTGGTGCAACTGTTCCAGCCCCGCGTACTGCGGGGTGAGGCCGCACTGACTCGCCATGTTCACCAACAGCACCGCCTTGCCGCGGTAGTCCCGCAGCGCGCGGAGACTGCCATCCAGCGTATTGGCTGAAAAATCGTACAAGTCGCTCATGTCCATCCTTCCTGAAACGGAAAGGGCGCCAGGCGCCCTTTGATTATGCAAACGGCATAGGTCCGCCTGGTCGCCGCGGCGTAGGGGTGGCGTAGGGTGGGGTAGGGGTTGCGTAGCGGCAGCGCGCCGCTTCAGACGATGTTGAGGTGCTCGATTCCGCTGTTGATGTCGCGGTTTTTCGATTCCTTGGAATTCAGCTTCATCATCAGGCGCAGGTCGTTGACGCTGTCGGCGTTACGCAGCGCGTCCTCGTAGCTGACCTTGCCCGCTTCGTAGTGATCGAACAGCGCCTGGTCGAACGTCTGCATGCCGAGCTCGCGCGATTTTTTCATGACTTCCTTGATCTCGTGCACGTTGCCCTTGAAGATCAGGTCCGCGATCAGCGGCGTATTCAGCAGGATCTCCACTGCGGCGGCGCGGCCCTTGCCCTCTTTCACCGGTATCAGCCGCTGCGACACCAGCGCCTTCAGGTTGAGCGACAGATCCATCAGCAACTGCTGCCGGCGTTCTTCGGGGAAGAAGTTGATGATGCGGTCGAGCGCCTGATTGGCGCTGTTGGCGTGCAGGGTTCCCAGGCACAGATGGCCTGTTTCCGCAAACGCCACGGCATGTTCCATGGTTTCCTTGGCGCGGATCTCGCCGATCAGAATTACATCGGGCGCCTGGCGCAGGGTGTTGTGCAGCGCGTGCTCCCAGGTCAGGGTGTCGACGCCGACCTCGCGCTGCGTGATCAGGCAGTTCACGTGCGGGTGGGTGTACTCGATCGGATCCTCGATGGTGATGATGTGGCCGTAGGAATTGGCATTCCTGTAGCCGATCATCGCCGCGAGTGTCGTGGACTTGCCCGAGCCGGTCCCGCCCACCATCAGCACCAGGCCGCGCTTGGTCATGATCACGTCCTTCAGCACCGGCGGGATGTTCAGCGACTCGAAGGTCGGGATGGAGGTGGTGATCACCCGCAACACCATGCCCATGTGGCCCTGCTGCACGAAGGCATTCACGCGGAAGCGTCCGATGCTGGCGGGCGCGATGGCGAAATTGCATTCTTTGGTCGCCTCGTACTCCGCCGCCTGCTTGTCGTTCATGATGGAACGGCACAGATCCGAGGTGTGCTGCGCCGTCAGCGGCGTCTGCGATACCGGCGTCATCTTGCTGTCCACCTTCATCGCCGGCGGAAAGCCGACGGTGATGAACAGGTCCGAGCCCTTTTTCTGCAGCAACAGCCGCAGCAGGTCGTACATAAACTTGGTTGCCTGTTCCTTTTCCATCTTTCAGTGCCTCCGTGGTTGCTTCTGCCGGGTTCTGCTCCATGCGGCGCTTATCGAGCCATGCGCATGCATTGTCGCGGCGTCTGCCCAGGCAGCGCCGCCCTGCCTGCTAATCCTTGCCGAACAAGTCCTTGTTCATCGCCTTGCCGCGCGCTTCCCCGGAGGAAATGACATTGCGCTTCACCAGTTCACTGAGGTTCTGGTCCAGTGTCTGCATGCCGTATTGCGCGCCGGTCTGGATCGCCGAATACATCTGGGCGATCTTGTTCTCGCGGATGAGGTTGCGGATCGCCGGGGTGCCGACCATGATTTCGTGCACCGCCGCGCGGCCGCTGCCGTCCTTGGTCTTGCACAGCGCCTGCGAGATCACCGCCTTCAGCGATTCGGAAATCATGGCGCGTATCATTTCCTTTTCCGCGGCGGGAAACACGTCGACTATACGATCTATCGTCTTGGCCGCGGACGACGTATGCAGGGTGCCGAACACCAGGTGGCCGGTTTCGGCGCCGGAGAGGGCAAGGCGTATCGTTTCCAGGTCGCGCATCTCGCCCACCAGTATCACGTCCGGGTCCTCGCGCAGCGCGCTGCGCAACGCATTCTGGAACGACAGCGTATGCGGGCCGACTTCGCGCTGGTTGATCAGGCACTTCTTCGAATCGTGCACGAATTCGATGGGGTCCTCGATAGTGAGAATGTGGCCCTCTTCGCTTTCGTTCTTGTGATTCACCATCGCAGCCAGGGTGGTGGATTTGCCCGAGCCGGTCGGCCCGGTCACCAGCACCACACCGCGCGGCTGGTCGGACAGATCTTCGAATATCTTCGGGCACTTCAGGTCGGCGAGCGACAGGATTTTCGAGGGTATGGTCCGCATCACCGCGGCGGCGCCGCGGTTCTGCACGAACGCATTGACGCGAAAGCGCGCCAGCCCCGGAATGGCGAAGGAGAAATCGCACTCCAGATTTTCCTCGTAGAACTTGCGCTGGCCGTCGTTCATGATGTCGTAAATCATGCTGTGGACATCCTTGTGCTCCATCGGCGGCAGGTTGATGCGCTTGATGTCGCCGTGAACGCGCAGCATCGGCGGCAGACCGGCGGACAGATGCAGGTCGGATGCCTTGTTCTTCACCACGAAAGCTAGGAGTTCGGAGATATCCACTATAATCCTTCAGGAAAGAAGACCGGCGCTGGAAAACGCTGCAGGAAGCGGGCGGAGGCCGGACTTGCATCAAACCGGAATTCACCGGGATTGTCACCTTCGGCATCGCCTTGCACTCCTGGCATCGCCTCGGGCGGATCCCTTCCTGCCGCAGGATTATGGCAACAATCGAGACGAACTTGCAAGCCGTATGGCAGCGCATCGCCCGGGCCTGCGAGCAGGCAGGTCGTCCTCGCGATTCGGTGCGCCTGGTGGCAGTCAGTAAGACCTTTCCCGCCGATGCGATTTCAGCCGCCGCAGCCGCCGGGATGCGCGATTTCGGCGAGAACTATGTGCAGGAGGCGATCGGGAAAATCGCGGCGTTGTCGCCACTCGGCCTCACCTGGCACTTTATCGGTCCCATCCAGAGCAACAAGACCCGCCAGCTTGCGGAACATTTCGACTGGATTCATTCTCTCGACCATGAAAAAATCGCGTTGCGCCTGGCCGAACAGCGCCCGCCATCGCGCGCCCCCCTGCAAGTGTGCCTACAGGTGAACATCAGCGGCGAAGCCTCGAAAAGCGGCGTCGCCCCCGGTGAGGTGGCCGCGCTCGCGGGCTGCGTGGCTGCACTGCCGCGGTTGCGGCTGCGTGGTCTGATGGCGGTCCCCGAGCCGACCGCGGACCCGGCCCTGGCGCGGCACCGCTTCGCGCAATTGCGTTCGCTCAAGGAACAACTCAATCGCGGCGGCCTGCAACTCGACACGCTGTCGATGGGCATGTCGGCGGACCTGGAGGCGGCAGTCGCCGAGGGCGCCACGATGGTGCGCGTTGGCACCGCGATTTTTGGCGAAAGGCACACCAAGTGACCATCACTTTCATCGGCGGCGGCAACATGGCGAGCGCCATCATCGGCGGCCTGGCGGCGCGGGGTTTCGCCGGGCGCGACATCAAGGTGGTGGAACCGCTCGCCGACGGGCGCGAGCGGCTGACCCGCGAGCGCGGTGTAGCCTGCTTCGCTGCTGCAAAAGATGCCGCGCCTTTCGGCGAACTGGTGGTCATGGCGGTCAAGCCGCAGCAGATGCGTGAGGCCGCGCGCGCCATGGCCGGCCTGCTCTCCGGCGGCGAACTGGTGCTCTCGATCGCGGCCGGCATCCGCCTCGCCGACCTCGGCCGCTGGCTGGGCGGGCACGCGCTCATCGCGCGCTGCATGCCCAATACGCCTGCGCTGATCGGTGCCGGGGTCACAGCGGTGTTCGCGCCGCCCGCAGCGGGCGACGCGCATCGCGCGAACATTGCAAAGGTGCTCGAGGCGGTCGGTACGGTTACCTGGGTTGCCAGCGAAGCGTTGCTCGATCCGGTGACCGCGGTCTCGGGCAGCGGCCCCGCCTACGTGTTCTATTTCATCGAAGCCCTGCAGCAGGCGGCGCGCGACATGGGCCTGGACGCCGGGCAGGCGCGCGAGTTGTCGCTGCAGACTTTCCTCGGCGCGACGCAACTCGCCATCAGTACCGGCGAAGACGTGGCGGTGCTGCGCGAGCGGGTCACCTCCAAAGGCGGCACCACCGAACGCGCCCTCGCCAGCATGAATGCCGACAGGGTGCAGGAAGCGATCGTGCGCGCCCTCAAGGCGGCGAACGAGCGCTCCCGGGAACTGGGTGATCTGCTGGGGCGGGACGATTGAGCATCGGCATCCGGCGGTACGCCGTTTCTGACACGCGCTCTTCAACAGGAAAGGTTCAACCAACGCCATGCTGAGCCAGATCGTCATCCTCGTCGTCGAAACCGCGTTCGGGCTGCTGCTGTTCGTGTTGCTGCTGCGGTTCTTCATGCAGCTCACCCGGGCGCCGTTCCGCAATCCGATCGGCGAATTCGTGCAGACTCTGTCCAACTGGGCCGTGTTGCCCGCGCGCCGCGTCGTGCCGGGGCTGTTCGGCATCGATCTGGCGACTGTGCTGCTTGCCTGGGTGGTGGAAGTGGTAAAGCTCGCCATCGTGCTGAGCCTGCGGGGCTATGCGCTGGGTGAAGCCGGCGCGCCGGCCTTGCTGCTGATCGCCGCGCTCGCCGTGGTGGAGCTGCTGCGCTTTTCGCTTTATCTCCTGATCGGCGCTGTGCTGGTGCAGGTGGTGACGAGCTGGGTTGCGCCCTACACGCCGCTTACCCCGGTGTTCGATGCGCTGACGCGGCCGTTCTACCGCGTGTTCCGCCGCTACGTCCCGCCGATCGGCAATATCGATTTGTCGCCGCTGTTCGTGGTGCTGCTCGCGCAGATCGCCCAGATCCCGCTCGAGCACCTGGTGCGTTGGCTGGCGACCCCGCTCTAGGCTGGGCCGTCCGCGCTGCAGGCGGCTGGCTGCTGTCGCTGCACATCCAGCCGGGCGCAAAACGCTCGGCGGTTGCCGGACTGCACGACGGCGCCCTCAAGATCCGTATCGCCGCCCCGCCCGTGGAAGGCAGGGCGAACGAAGCCCTGATCGCGTTCATCGCCGCCGCACTTGGCGTGACCAGGCGTTCGGTGAGCGTCGTAAGAGGCGAAAGTGCGCGCCGCAAGACGGTGCTGGTCGCCGCGCCGGGGATCGATCCTGGCGCGCTGCTCGGTCCGCTCAGGGGCCGATAATTCACTGAATCTATCCGGCAGTGAGCCCAATTGGCGGATGTCTACGGTACATTACGTTATCGTAATTAATATACTATCTGGCTTATTTTCCCGGCCTGTGCGGCAAGCCAGGCACGGAGTTTCCGTGCGTCTCAGTGCTTGCGGATCTCCGCCTTCCCGGTCTCGCAGGCGCGCCAGAAATTGGCCCAGTGGCGGGTGTACTCGTCTATGCACCAGAACATCTGCTGCTGCAGCTCGGCGCTCAGGCAGTTGTCGAGCACCACCTTGAACGCGGTATCGCTGTGGTCTTCGTCGCCGTCGATGTGCACGATCCACGATTCCTGGTCTTCGTCCTTCACGCCGTAATGCGCGCGCAGGCCGTCGCTGATGTGGCGGCACATCTGCGGCGCGTGCGACTCGCTGGCGATGCCGGAATTGCCGAGCGCGATCACGATGGGCATCTCGCGCGCCACCTTGAAGCGATAGTCCACCATGTCGCGCAGCCACTGCGGGCGCTCGAAAGCCTCCACCTCAGCCTCGGTCCAGCCGGTGAAGCGCGTCGCGAAATCCATGGCGAGCGCATCGTGGCCCTTGCTGCCGCAGCGCAGCTCGGTGTCCTCGTCGATCAAGGTGTCCATGATGGCGCGGCGGATGCGGCGGTCTTCGCAGCGCGCGTGGATGCTGGAGAGCACCTGCGGCGTCACCTTGGTGAAGTGATAGAACACCACCGCCAGAAAACCGATCTGCTCGCGCGTCGCGGTGCCGTTGGCGATCGCCTGCACGATGGGGAAGTTGGAATGCTCCTTGCCCTTCAGCCGGTTTTTCATGGCGTCGAGGAAGTCGTCGCGCGTCAGCGTGCGCGACTTGCCGGCGGATTGTGTTGAAGCGCTCTGCGTCTGGCTCAATGACATGTCAATCTCCTGGTGGTTTTGCGAGGGTTCCGGATGGTGGTTCGGGTGTTCGGGATGCCGCGGCCATGGAAGCGATCTCCCGCTCCAGGGTTGCGGCCAGCTCCGTCACGTCGGCGAGTTCGATTTTGTGAAACCAGCTGTTGGCCGGCGCAAGGCGCGCATTGGGCCCCTTGGCGCACAGGCCGAGGCAGGCGATGGTCTGCAGATCGATGTCGAGGCTGCGCGCGGCAATGGCCTGTTCCAGCGCGTCGCGGATTGCGAGCGAGCCGCGCCGTCCGCAACTCTGGACGAACTCCTCCTTGCGCACGTTCACGCACACGGTGAGCGTCGGACGGCCGCAGTATCCATCGGGCCAGGCGCGGAGCACTGATTTCACCGGGCTGCCCTCACTGTGGCGTCTTCATCGCGTTGCTTTCATCCGGTGCCCTTCCCCGAAGCAGCCACCATCCTTCAAGCAGGCTCTTTCGTCGCCACGAACAGGCTCTGCATTTCGGCCACACTCATCACGTCGCCGAAGAAGAGCATGAAATTGGCAAGTGTTTGCACGTGGACTTCCTCGGTCATGGTGGCGTTACCATCCGCAAGCATGACCGTCTTGAAATTGAGCATCATGGCGTCGCGCGCGGTGGATTCGCAGCAGACATTGGTGGCGGTGCCGGCGATGAGCACGGTGTCGATGCCGCGACGGCGCAACTCCTGAT
Source organism: Betaproteobacteria bacterium (assembly GCA_009693435.1). The sequence continues at coordinate 26,947 of SHXF01000046.1, forward strand.
CCAGGTTCGACGATCCCTGAATGAAGGCGCTGTAGCGGCGCTTGACGATGCGCAGGTCTTGCGGCATCGGCTGCATCTCGTGCCACAGCGCGAAACCTTCGGAGCCCTCGGCGAGTTCGATCAGCCTGCGCTTGCTGCGCTCGGGACTGTACAAGTGATGGTGCAGCCAGCTCCAGTCGGAGTCGGCCCCATCGGACGCGGTCTGGATCCACACCACGGTACCGCCGTGCTTGCGGGTGCTTCTCGCCGCGGAGTTGATCGCCTGCACGATGCCGCGGGCCGCGGGAATCTCCGCCTGGAATCCGGGTTTCACGAAATAGTTCTGCATGTCCACCACCACCAGCGCGCACCGCTCGCCGGCGAGCTCGGTCAATGTGTGCAAGCGGCCTTGCCGCGCCAGAACGCCGTCAATTACCGATTGCGGAATGCCATACATGACTTTTGCCTTGCCGGATGGGTGATTCCAAATAGTGCCACAATGAGCCGTCGCAGGCCATTGTCGCCGAGCGATGCGGCGATCCCCGATGTGGGGGATGCTTGCCCCTGCCGCTGGCCGAAAGACAGGCCGGAAAATTATTGAGGAGATGCGCAATGTCAACAACACAAGCTCGTCGTCTGGCGGTCGTGGCCGTGGCAGTATTCTGCGGATTGCTGTCCACGGGCATCCAGGCTCAAACCAAAGTTCGTTTTGCCGAAGTGGCGCACTCGCTGCTGTTTGCGCCGGTGTATGTGGCTTTCGCCAAGGGCTATTTCAAGGACGCCGGGCTGGATGTCTCCAGCACCACCATTCCGGGCGGGGACAAGACCATGGCGGCGCTGCTGTCGAACAGCGCCGACGTCGGGCTGATGGGGCCCGAAGCCGCGATGTATGTCTGGAACAGCGAATCGTCGACCAAAGCAAAGATCTTCGCCGGACTCACCACCACCGACGGATTCATCCTGATGTCACGCCAGAAAATCGGCAAGTTCGACTGGAAAATGCTGAAAGACAAGGAGGTGCTCGCCTTCCGTCCCGGCAGTTCGCCGCTGCTTTTTCTGGAGTCGGCGATGCGCAGGCACGGCGTGGATCCCCGCAAGGACGTGAAGCTCGCCAATAACATCCCCTATCCGGCAAGAGTCGGCGCGTGGCTGGCGGGCCAGCAGCCGTTCGGCATATTCGACGAGCCGGCGGCTTCGCAACTCGAAAAGGACGGCAAGGCATTCCCTCTGGCATCGATCGGCAGGGAAGTGGGGGCTGCCGACTACAGCGTCTTCATGGCGACAGACAGGTACATCAAGGAACAACCGGTCGTCATCCAGTCCTGGACGAATGCGGTGTCGAAGGCGATGAAATGGACCGAGGCCGCGCAGACCGCCGAGCTGGTGAAAATTCTTGCGGAATTTTTCCCCGGCATCGACGCCCAGATTCTCGGTGCAGCCGTGGAACGCTACCGGGGAATCAGGATATGGAAGAGTTCCCCTTTGATCGAGCCCGGACCCATGCGGAAATTCGAAGATACCCTGGTCGAAGGGGGCGTGCTCGAAAACACCAAGCGGGTGAAGTTCGAAAACGTGGTGATCACGGACTTCGCCCGGAATGCAAGGTGAGGGGACAGTGCCCGCCGGGTCTGGCGCGGCCGCTTCGGCGCCGAAGGTAGAACTGCGCGGCGTCAATCTTCGATACTTCAGCGCGGCGGGGGAGACGGAAGCGCTTTCCGGCATCTCGCTCGGCGTTCAACCGGGCGAGTTCGTCGGCATCATCGGCCAGAGCGGCTGCGGCAAAAGCACGCTGCTCTCGCTGATATCGGGCATTCTGAAACCGACTGGCGGAGAAGTGCTGATCGACGGTCGCCCGGTCACGCAGCCGGGTCCGGCGGTCGGCTACATGCTGCAACAGGACTTCCTGTTCGAATGGCGCACTATCCTGGAGAACGCGATTCTCGGCGCCGAGATCCAGAATGCGGACATCGGCATGGCGCGGGATCGGGCGACGCAATTGCTCACCCGCTACGGTCTGGGCATGTTCCTCAATCACCTGCCCCGGGAGCTCTCCGGTGGCATGCGCCAGCGCGTGGCGCTGGCGCGCACGTTGTGCACCAATCCCGACGTGGTGCTGCTGGATGAACCGTTTTCCGCCCTGGATTCGCAAACACGGATAGCGCTGGCCGACGAAATTTCCGACATTCTCCGCCGCGAAGGCAAGACAGTGGTGCTGGTGACACACGATATCGGCGAGGCGGTCAGCATGAGCGATCGTGTGATCGTGCTGTCGCGCCGGCCGGGCCGGGTGAAATCGGAGCATGCGATCCGGTTCTCCGGCGGCGGCGCCCGGCCCACGCCGTTCAAGGCGCGCAGCACGCCCGAGTTCAACGCATACTTCAACCGCCTGTGGCAGGAACTCGAAGTGCATGTCGAAGGTTGAATCCGGTGTTTCCGGCGCGCCCAGTCCCGCGTACGCCGACTACCTCAAGCGCGAGCGCCGCTCGCGCTTTGCGGTGCGCGGCTCCCAAGCCGCATTGCTGGTGGTGTTCCTGATTTTATGGGAGGTGCTGCCCAGGGCGCAGATCATCAATCCGCTTTTCACCAGCTACCCGTCGGCGCTGATTCCGACCTTTATCGAGCTGCTCAAGGAGACCCCGCAACAACAAAGCATTCTGGCGCACGCCTGGTCGACGACTTTCGCCACGGTCATAGGATTTACCCTGGCGATGGCGCTGGGAACGCTGGCCGCCGCGGCGTTATGGTACTGGCAGACTCTGTACCGCATCCTCGACCCCTACCTCGTAGTGGCGAACGCGATGCCGAAAACCGCGTTCGTGCCGATTTTCTACATCTGGCTCGGCGCGTCCCTGTCGATTTACGGGATGTCGCTCGCGATCTCGTTGTTCATCACCATCCTCATCCTGTACAACGGTTTCCAGGAAGTGGATCCGAACAAGATCAAGCTGGCGCGAACCTTCGGCGCCAGCCGCGCGCAGATTTTTCGCAAAGTGATTTTTCCGGGCAGTGTTCCCACCATGTTCGCCGCGCTCAAGGTCAATGTCGGACTGTCGCTGGTCGGGGTGGTGGTTGGTGAACTGCAGTCCGCCAGCGTGGGACTCGGGTATCTCATCCAGTACGGCAGTCAGGTCTTCAAGCTCAACATCGTCATGACCGCGATTGCGATACTCGCGCTGCTGTCCGTGCTGCTGTACGCAATGATCTATTTCCTGGAGGCAATCGTCGCGAGGCGCCGCTAGTCGATTTTGGCGCCGGACGCCTGTATTGCCTTGCCCCACTTCGCCACCTCGCCCTGCAGGAAGGCGCGGAATTCATCGGGCGTGGTGCTGACCGACTCCGCGCCCATGGCAAGCATCGCCTGTCGATAACCCGGATCGCGCGCCGCCTTCACCAGTTCCGCCTGCAACCGTTCGATGATGGCCCGCGGCGTTGTTGCCGGTGCAAACAGGCCCGTCCAGCTATCCACCTGGTATCCCGGGACACCGGCTTCCATCATCGTCGGCAGATCGGGAAAGGACGGCCAGCGTGCCGCGCCGGTGACGGCGAGCGCGCGCAGCTTGCCCGACTTGATCATCGAAATCGCGTTGGCCGGCGTCTCTATCATCATCGAGACATTGCCCGCCAGCAGGTCCGGCAGCGCCGCGCCCCCGCCCTTGTAAGGCACGTGCACCAGCTGGATGCCGGCGATGCTCTTCAACAGCTCACCTGCCAGATGCGATACCGAACCGTTGCCGGCCGAGGCAAAGGTGAGCTTGCCCGGATTGGCTTTGGCGTAGCCGATCAGCTCCTGCACGGAATTGATGGGCAATGCGCTGTTGACCACCACCACGTTGGGATGCTGGTGCAGCATCGAGATCGGCGCGAGGTCTTTAACCGGATCGAAAGGCAAGTTCCTGAACAGCGCCGGCGAAATGCCGTTGGTGCCAATGGTGCCGAACAACAGCGTGTAGCCGTCCCCGGCGGATTTGGCCACCCCTTCCAAGGCGATGTTGCCGCCGGCGCCGGGCCGGTTCTCCACCACGAACTGCGCCCCCATCTGTTCGGCTAGCTGCTTGCCCACGGTGCGCGCCATGACGTCCGACGAACCGCCGGCTGCGAAGGGGACGATGATGCGGGCGGGTTTGGCGGGATAGGCCTGGGCGGTGGCGTGCGGGGCGAACGCCGCGGCGCACAACGCAACGCCGATCGAAGCTGCGCGTGAAAGCAAGAGTGCCGTTCGCATGATTTCTCCGGACAGGGACTGCGGCACAATCGCCACAGCAGCGGACATTTTCCTTCAAACCCCGGCACCCGGCTGGACATTCGACGGTCCCCAATGGCAATGGCGGGGCGCGCACTCAAATGCCGGGGAATGGTACGATGACTCCGAATAGAGCTTACGCGGCTAATGTGTCCATTATGTTGAGCCAAACTACTGCGCTTCCGGTTGCAGAGGAACAAATCAGGGAAATCGCGCAGAGAATTGGCCGCGAGTTTCAACCGCGCGGGATCATCCTGTTCGGTTCCTACGCCAGGGGCGAACAAACAGCCGATTCGGACATCGATCTGCTCGTGATCTTCCCGCATCCGGTTGACAAGGCCGCCGAGGCAGTGAAAATCAGGCGTGTGATCGGTCGCGTCAACACCGGCGTCGACGTTGTTGTCAGTTCGGCGAAGGAGCTTGCCGAATGGGAAGGTGTCAAGGGCACTCTGTACTTTTACGCGCGGAGGGAGGGCCGGCTCCTTTATGGCCACTAGCCTGGATTTTGCCGCCGAGTTGATCGCTGCTGGGGACCGGGATCTTGTGGTGGTCAGAATCGGTGTCGAGATTCAGGATATTCCTATCGAAACGCTGAACAAGCAGAATTGGGCTTCCAGGTTCACTGCATGCGTCCGTCCGCGGCGGGTCTTGGACTCGAATATCGAGGCGAATCAGATGTCACAGAAGAAATCATTCGAGGTCGGCGGCAACCGGAGCCCGATCGTGGCCGAGGCGCATCGCCAGCAGGCGCTGCGCGAGCAGACCTACCGTGAACAGGCGCTCAAGCTCTATCCCTGGGTCTGCGGGCGGTGCGCGCGCGAATTCGGCGGCAAGACGCTGCGCGAACTCACGGTCCATCACAAGGACCACAACCACGACAATAATCCCGCCGACGGCAGCAACTGGGAGCTGTTGTGCCTCTATTGCCATGACAACGAGCACGCGCGACAGCAGGTTGCCGATGCTTACGGCACGACGGCGCGCGGGGGGCAGCCGGAACTCCCGTCGACGTACAAACCGTTTGCCGCCCTGCAGGACTTGTTGAAGCGCAGGACCTAGCCGACCAGGACAGGGGCGCCGTCGACACGCGCCTGCGATTACGTGCGGCCCCGACAGGCTCGGCCCGAACGGCGTCGTGCATTTTGAAAAGATCCATAACCGGAACTGGCCGCTGGCGTTCCTTCGGCCGATGGCACCGGAATATTCCGATTCAGCGCTTGAGCCAGTTCTCCATGCGCAAACCGGGAACGCGCCGGAATTCCCGGGTGTTATCTGTCACCAGCAGGGCGTCGTCGGCCAGCACCTGCGCCGCTATCCACAGGTCGGTTGCCCCGATTGGACTGCCTTTGGCCTCGAGATCGGCTCGCAGGATGGCATAACATTCCAGAGCCGCCGCGTTGAGGGGAACTATGCCACCGGCCATGGCGAAAAGTCGCTCCAGGCGTGCTCGAAGTGCGTCGGCCGGCCGGCCTGAGCGGATGTACCTTTGCAGGCCAAAACGCAATTCCGCGGCCACCATGTAGGGAATCTGCACACGATCGCCATGTTGCAGCAACCTGGCCGCGACACGGCGGTCGTCCCGCATTGCGGCGGCGCAGATGTTGGTATCGAGCAGAATCACCGCTGGCGGGTTGATTTGCGCCCTACCGTCGGAGCGCGAACCATCCCCAGTTTCACGGCACGCGGAGCTTCCTTGTCGCGCAACTGCGCCGTGGTGTAGCCGAATTCAACACCGGGTTCAGCGAAAAACAGATCCCATCGACCCCGTAACGCCGAGATAAAAAGCCCTCCCTCGCGCCGTTCGATGGTGACTTCGCCTTCGGGCAGATCGAAGTCGCGTGGAATTCGAACTGCGCGGCTGTTGCCTGCCCGAAACACGCGCGTCCGCACTGGCTTGCCCAAGGATTCCATAACGATTACCCCAACAACGCGTAATCACATTATGTTATCACGTAGATGCTGAACGGGCATCTCCCGCCGACACTCCCGCCGAAGGGCGGAAGCTCCAGCATCAGTCAGCGCGCGCGCTTGCCGCTTTCACGATTTGACCGTGCCAGTTTCAGTTTTGCCGCAGGGCGCCGGGACGTGTCAAAGTGCTGCACGCTAGAACTGCAATTTCCGGAGGTCGGCCTCCCACGGGAAACGTCCTGTCTCGTAGCGGGAGTAGACCAGCTTTCCGTCGACCTGGACGTCGAACTGTCCGGACTTGCCGGGTTGGATGTCGACATGCCCGTGTCCATTTGCTTCGATCCAGGCCTTCACACGGAGGGCTTCGGGTCGATAGCCTCAGGCCGAGCAGTAATGAATGATGATCGCCATTGTCCGAGCCTCCCGGGCGGCACGCGTGCGCCGTCGCAGACGCGAAGCTTACCGGCAGAACACGGAAATGTCTGCACCGTCAATGCCTCGCCGCCAGCCTGGCGCTGGCCAGCCGGTTGAGGCTGATGCCTTCCTACTCCGCCTGTAACGCCAGAGCGCGATGCACCTGCGGCGAAATCAAGGCGCAATGATCCGTCCTCGCCTCACTCATCCAGGACATGCAGAAAGTGCTGATTGCCCGGCAGACGGTAGACCGAAAAATCCTTTGCATCCGTGGTCGCGATACGGTGAATCTTCAGGCTGCTCGCCAGAAAAACCAGGCTTGCATCGCAGAAGTCCATGGGCAGGTCTTCATATTTTTCCATCATCTTCCAGAGCGAGGCGACGGCATCGCCGGGCGGCGACTCAATGCGCAGATACCCGAGCGACTGCGCCTTGTCGGCCCATGCGAAGAAGGCTTTCTGCCTGCCATGCGTCAGCAGGGCGCACACCTCGACGAACACCGCCCAGGTGGTGGTGGTTTGCCCGGTGTAGCCGGTAAAGAAGGTCTTGCAGCGCTGGTGGTGATGGTCCCGGGGATTGAACAGGCCCACGAAATAACCCGAGTCGGCCAGCGTGTTCATGCCGGGCTGCCGGTGCCGGGTGTTCGCTTTGTCGGCGCCCTGGCCGCACGCTCGGAGCGCCGGGCGTGCTTGCGGCGGAGGGCGGCGCGCAGCTTGAGTTTGTGCGGACGCCGTTCCGACGTCTCGCGCGCGGCATTGTCCAGCCCGGGCGTCGCGTCCCTCATCGCGTCCTCGTATATCTGCAACGAGGATGGCTGCGCATGTCTGGCCAGAAATTCCTGAATGCTGCGCACGATGACGGCTGACTTGGTCAGGCCGAGGCGGGCGCCATATCCCGCAATCTGCGTCTCAATGTCCGCGGGCAATCGAAGGGAAATGGGCATGGAAGCTCCTCTGAGATACAATTATCATAATTGTATCGCACGAAGTTGTGACTGCGTGTCGTGGCTGCGTGTCGTGACTGCCTGTCGAGACCGCGTGTCGTGACTGCGCCGGTCTCCGACGAACTGACTCGGTGGCCGGGGCGATGCGATCGGGGAGGGGGTGCTGGGGTACGGACAGCTCGAAGCCGTTCGCCGGCGCTCGAAGCCCGGGATCAAAGTACCGCGCTGCCGGCGCGCGCCGCAGTGTTATGACTTTCAGCGAACCGCAATCGATCCCGACGATATCCCCGTGATCGGTCGCAATTCCGAGTGGGTCGGCGAGCCGCAAAGGCGCGCACGGGGTGTCCGCTGGACCATCGAGAGGGCTACCCATGTACCGGAAGATTCTGGCCGTGACTTTTGGCACCGAAATGTCGAATCGGGCGGTTACCGCGGCCGCACAGGTTGCAAAAGGGCTGGGGGCAAGTCTGCTGCTGCTGCACGTGCGCTCTCCCATGGACATTCCGCACCATGCCGAAGGCGGCGTGTTGTCGAGTCCCGGCAGGGAAATCGTCACCGAAGAGATCAACGAAGAGGAGCGGAAGCTTCTCGCCGGGGCGGTGGCAATCGCCGCGTCGTTCGGCGTGCAGGCGGAAACCGCGTTCATCGCCGATATTCTGGCGTCGGACGCCATCGTCCGGGTTTCCCGCGAGCAGCAGTGCGACCTTATCGTGATGGCGACGCGCATCCGTCATGGCATCCCCGGCTATTTCGTCAAGAGCGAAACACAGAAGGTGCTGGAGCACACGGATACGCCGGTGCTGGTGGTGCGTTGATGCCGGGCTGAATTGCCGACATCAAGTGCCGCCATCAAGTGCCGCCATCAAGCGCCGGCATCGAGCATCGACACGAAGCGGCCGCATCAGTCGAGCGCGATCCCCAGGCGGCTGATCAACGGCCCCCACACCGCGCGCTCCTTCTTCAGCACCTCGGCGGCTTCTTCGGGTGACGAGACGGCCACCTCCGCGCCGTAGTCCGGATAGCGGGCCACCACCTCGGGCGAGGCCATCGCCTTGCGCAATTCCTGGTTGAGGCGCGCGACGATCTCTTTCGGCGTGCCGGCGGGCGCGATCAGGGTGTACCACACCACCACCGAAAAATCCGGCACGGCCGCTTCGGCCACCGTGGGCACGTCGGGCAGCAGCGGATTGCGCCGCACGTCCGTGCTTGCCAGCGGACGCACCTTGCCCGATGCGATGTTGCTGCGCACATTCAGCAGGGTGAGCGAGGCGATGTCGACGCGGCCCGCGAGAAAATCCTGCATCACCGGTCCGGCGCCCTTGTAGGGTATGTGAACGAGGTCGATGCCGGCGCGGTTCTTCAGCAGTTCCATGGTCAGGTGCTGCGGGCTGCCGATACCCGAGGAGGCGTAGGTGATCTTGCCCGGCCGTTCGCGCGCGGCGGCTATCAATTCCGTGATCGAGCGGATGCCGGAGTTTTCCCCGGAGGAGATGAAGAGCGGTATTCGCGCATACAGCCCCACCGGCAGCAGGTCGCGCACCGGGTCGTAGGGAAGCTTCTTGTACAGCGACGTGTAGTAGGTCAGCGGGCCGACGTCACCGACGCCGATGGTGTAGCCGTCCGGGGCGGCCTTGGCGACCGCATCCGTACCTATCATGCCCCCCGCGCCGACGCGGTTCTCGACGATAACCGTCTGGCCGAGGTTGGCCGACAGCGGCCCGGCGACCAGGCGCGCGATCGCGTCGATCGCGCCGCCGGGCGGATAGGGCGCGATCCAGCGTATCGGTCTGGCGGGCCAGGTTTGCGCCGGCGCCGGCGAGGCCAGGGCGAGGGCAAAACCGCACAGCAGCGTGCGCGACAGCTTGATCATGGTGTTCGCATCCTGCGAGTGGCCAATCGTTCAATATAGCAGAGGCCCGAGCCGCTTCCGGCCGGGACGAAGGCGGCGCGATGCTCACGGTCGGGAGTCCTGTTGTGGGTTCCGATGCCGGATTTCTATTGCGGTTGCGCTCGGGCTGCGGCTACGATGGGCTCGCGGGCGCAGCCGGGTGCATCGCCAACGACCACGCCCAGCGCAACGCCAGACCAAAGGGGAATGCGCATGTCCATCCGACTCGTCTTGACCATCACCGCTGCGCCCGGTCGCGGCGCGGAACTCGCCAGGGTCTACCAGGCCCGTGCAGCGGAGGTCCTCAAGGAACCCGGCTGCGAACAGTTCGAATTCTTCAGCGGTGTCGCCGATCCCGACCGCCTCATTCTCATGGAGCGCTGGACCGACCAGGCAGCCCTGGCCGCGCACGCGAAACTCCAGGAGACGCGTGCCCCGGTGCCGGCGGAACTGGTGGCGGGAGTCAGCCAGCGCGAGGACTACCAGTACAATCGCACGCGCTGAACGGCCTGCCGATGACGCTCACATCCCGCGAACAGCGCATGAATCTTCCCGGAATCAGGAAACGCCGCACCGTGGGCGATGTCGAGGGCTTCATCACCCTGCTGCGCGCCGCGTGCGACGACAAGGGCATGAACGACGCGCTGGAGAAACTCCTCTCCATGCCCGACGAGCAGCGCAAGACATTCGTCCATGGCTGGGTCTCCGATCTGCTGGTGAAACAGGCGCCCGCCGACTTCATCGAGGCGATTGCGTGCCTGCTCGACGATGCCGTGGCGGAGCAGGCCTACCAGGTCATCTTCCAGTGCCGGCGCTGAGTGCGGCCTTGAGTCCTATCGTAAGCATGGGTAACCACGGGATCTGCGCGTTCACCACGCGCGCACCCTCGCGTGGCGGCATTGCGCGTATCATGGGTTGCATCCATGACTGACGATGACGCCATGATCCGCCGACCGCAGAACGTCCACGTGCGCTACCACGCGCATGTGTACTTCGATGCGAAAACCCGCGACCAAGCCGAGTTGTTGTGCCGCGCCGCCGCCGAGCGCTTCGGCGTGGCGATGGGCCGCATTCATCAGCGCCCGGTCGGACCGCACCCGCGATGGAGTTGCCAGCTTGCGTTCGACGCATCGCAGTTCGACGGCCTGATCCCGTGGCTGGAGGCCAATCGAAGCGGCCTGACGGTGCTGGTGCACGGCCAGACCGGCAACGCACTGGAAGACCACACGGCGCACGCCGCCTGGCTGGGCGAGCCGGCGGTGCTGGATCTCACCGCGTTCGACGACTGAGGTGGGCGCGCCAGCGTTCGATGTCGCGGCGTCGGTGTCCGGGCGACGCTAGCCCTGCCCTTTACCCACAATTATTTCAACTCGTATCCGGTGGCTTGAGAGTGAAGCCCAGACAGAGGATTTGCAGGACCGTGTAGCCCTGCCACATAAGCTGGTGTCCCGGGTGCGGATCGTTGTTACGGCCAAGATAGCCACCCAGGCGGGCTACCAGGCGGATGGTATCGCCAAGGTGGGTGGGCTGCTTG
>SHXF01000154.1 GCA_009693435.1 Betaproteobacteria bacterium
TCGATCACTTTATAGCAAAGACCGGCGGAAAAAGTCAGCCCCCGGCAAGTCCGCCAAGCGATCAGTGCGTTACACTGAACAATGACCCGAACTGTGCCTCAGAGAGCCCCAAGTTTTAAGCCCCAAGTTTTAAATTGAGAATTGCTGCCCACAGGGATACGCAGTAAGTTCGTTTACGACCCCGAGCTATCGCACGAAGAACTCAGAGGGTTTTCGCGCACCATCGCCGAAATCGAGTGGTTGCTGCTGATACTCGTGCTGTTCTATCAGCTGATACTCGCGCCTGACAATATGGCCAACACCGCATTGTCAATGGCGATGTTTTTCTATACCGCCTTCGTGCTGTTGTTTCGTTACGTCAACTTCTACCGGCGCGAGGCCTACTGGAAACTCGCGCTGGAGACCGCGATGATGATCGCGTTCATTACCTGGGTACTGTTTTACACCGGGCGCCTTAACAGCCCGCTGCAAAATCTGTATTTGCTGGTGGTCATCACCAGCTCGCTGATGCTGGGGCGCCTGTCAACCGTGGTGGCCATGGTGGCTATTGCCGCATGTTACGGCTGGCTCGGTTACGTACGGGGTGACTCGGCATTTCAGTCATTTGGCGTGGAATTCCTGTCGCGTTTCGTGCCGCTGGCGCTGGTGGGTTACGTGACCACCATGATGTCGTCCGATATGCGCAGCGCGCTGACCAGAATCAAGACCCTGTCCGAGACCGACGAACTCACCGGCATTTACAACCGCCGCGCGTTTATGTCGATCAGCGAACACACCGTCAAACTGTCGCAGCGTTATGGCCGCAATTTCAGCGTGGTCATGCTGGATTCCGACAGCCTGAAAATCGTCAACGACGGCTACGGCCACGACGCCGGCGACCAGCTGCTGAAGGCAATGGTCGCACATGTACAGGTTGAGCTGCGCAAACCGGACCTGCTCGCGCGTTACGGCGGTGACGAGTTCGTGCTGCTGCTGCCCGACACCAATGTCGAAGGCGCGCGGCTGACCGCCGAACGCATTCGTGAACGCATTGCAACAACGCCCTTGGTGCTCGGCGGCAAAGAAATCAGCATCACCGCCAGCATGGGGGTCGCCACTTACCCTGATCACGGTAAAGACTACGAGCGTGTGTTTGAAGCCGCGGACAATGCGCTCTATAGCAGCAAAACCAGCGGCAAGAACAAGGTATCCATTGCGCATGCGCCTGTGGCACGCACGCCTGAGCAAAGCGCGCAAATGCCCCGCACCTGAATCTGCGCGCGCGGTTAAGTCCTAAAGCACGCGCCGGCGCGGCCTGAAATAATCCGTGTTAGCGTAAAACACGGCTTCTTTATTGGCGCCGTACCAGCCGGGCACGCCCAGCACAGGCAATGGCGACAGGTCGCGCGCGCTTATGATACTGCTGTGCAAGGCCGCGGCCGCCAGATCGTCGGCATGCGCCAGCGATGCGGCGTCATCCAGCGCCTCACACGCGCGCGGCGTGTGCAGCAGCAAGGCGTGGCCGCTCATCCCGACATAGGGCGACAACGCTTTTTCATAGAGCGCGTGACCAAAAATCACAAATCGCGTGCTGCCCATCAACGCCTCTCGTTGCTGCCAAAACACCCGCTGCCACTCAAACGCGCGCAGGCCCGCCAGCACCGCTGCACTGCTGCTGAGCACCAGCACGCCGCTCTCATCGAACAGCGTCAGCGCGTCGCGCCGTGCGCTGCGCACCTTGGACACGCCGCCGCGCTGCGCGCGCAGCTCGGCCGCGTGCGCGCGATTCAACGCCGCCTTGGTGCGTGGGAACGCCAGCCACACCAGGGCATTGAACAAATCATGCCAATTCCCGTCCCGCAGCGGCACCCTGCCCTCATCATGGATGCGCAGCTCGTAATCCGCGGCGCCGGGCGCCGGCAATGAATCGAAACGCAGAGCGTGGCCGCCGCCGGAACGCACGCCGCGCATGCTGGCAAGCCGGCTCAATGCCTGCGGCCCCGGCCACTGTGCACACGACGTGGCCTCAGCGAGAGCACGCAACGGCGCAAACATCGGCGAGCGCGTGGCGAATTGTGAATCCCAGACTTGCATAGGCGAATCAATTGTTAACAGCCCCTAGTGTACGCCGCACACGCGCCAACAAGGTAGAATCGCGCGCTTCGATTTCATTTTTTACGCCTTATGGAAACCCTGGATTGCGCGGTCATTGGCGCGGGCGTGGTTGGCCTCGCCATCGCACGTAAACTGGCAATGAACGGCCGCGAAGTCGTCATTCTCGAAGCCGAAGACGCTTTCGGCACCCATACCAGCGCGCGCAACTCCGAAGTCATACACGCCGGTATTTATTATCCCAGTGGATCGCTCAAAGCGAAATTGTGCGTGGCGGGCCGCCAGGCGCTGTACCACTATTGCGCTGAACACGGCGTGCAGCACCAGCGCATCGGCAAAATCATCGTCGCCTGCGACGACAGCGAACTCGCAGGTCTCAAAAAATATCAGGCGCAGGCCGAAGCCAACGGCGTCGGTGACCTGCGCATGCTCAATCCCGCCGAACTCGCAGAACTGGAACCCGCGGTGCGTGGCGTGGCGGGATTTCTGTCGCCGTCCACCGGCATTATCGACAGCCACGGTCTGATGCTGTCCTACCTCGGTGAAGCCGAAGAGCGCGGCGCCATGCTGGCATTATCCAGTCCGCTGCTCAGCGGTCGCGTTGAAAGCGACGGCATCGTGCTTGAAGTCGGTGGCGTAGAACCGATGACGGTGAAATGCCGCTCGGTCGTTATCTCGGCAGGCCTTAATGCGCCTACAGTGGCACGCAGCATCACCGGCATACCCACCGCCACCATTCCACCCACCTACTACGCCATCGGCCATTACTACACGCTCACCACGAAATCCCCTTTCACGCGCCTGATATATCCGGTGGCGCGGCCCGACTGGCTCGGCGTGCATGTCACCCTCGACCTCGGCGGCCGCGTCAAGTTCGGCCCAGATTTTGAATGGATAGACCGCGTCGATTACCGCTTCGATGAACGCCGCGAAGCGTCGTTCTACAAAGCAATCCGGCATTATTTTCCGGGCCTGCGGGACGGCACTCTGCAACCGGGCTATACCGGCATCCGCCCACGCATTACCGGGCCCGGCGAAGCGGCGCAGGACTTCACCTTTCACGACCACAGCGTGCACGGCGTGCAGGGGCTGGTCGCACTCTACGGCATTGAGTCGCCGGGACTCACCTCGTCGCTGGCGATCGCGGACACTGTGGTGCAGCTGCTAAATTAAGCGGCCGCATTACCCCGTGGATTGCAGCGTGAATAAGGCTGCGTTAAGCTCATCCGCTGCTCACTAAACCAGGGGAGTGTCATGGGAAAACTTGATGGCCGCGTGGCGATAGTCACCGGCGCGAGCCGGGGTATCGGCGAGGAGATCGCCAAACTGTTCGCCCGCGAAGGCGCCAGGGTGGTGTGTGCGGCGCGAACGCTGAACGAAGGTGATCATCGCATGCTGGCGGGGTCGCTCGCGGGCACCGTCAGAAAAATCACCGACGCCGGCGGCGAGGCAATCGCGGTCGCGGTTGACGTATCCAACGAGGACGATTGCCAAAAACTGGTAGCCGCCGCGCACGAAGCATTTGGCCCAATTGGTATATTGGTAAACGATGCCGCGCTTACCTATTACAAGCCCATTGTGGATTACAACGTCAAACACTGGGTCAAGGCGTTCGCAGTCAACGTGCATGCCCCCTTCATGCTGTCACAACTGGTGCTGCGCGATATGATTCAGCAGCGGCGCGGCGCCATCATCAATATTTCATCGGGTTCGGCGATCGGGCCGGGCCGCACACCCTTCAAGGACGCGCGCCCGGCGAACGGCGGCACCATGTACGGCGCCACCAAAGCCGCACTGGAGCGCTTCACCCAGGGGCTGGCGCAGGAAGTCGCCGAGTACAATATCGCGGTAACCGCAGTGTCCCCTTCGCAAGTGGTGCCGACACCGGGTACGGTATATCACAAGCTGGTGAAGGCTATCGACGATCCGCAAGGCGAACCGCCCCTGCTGATGGCCAAAGCGGCGCTGCTGCTGGCCAGCGAGCCACCAGAAAAAATCAACGGCCGCGTAACCTACAGCCAGCAGTTACTCAGCGAATACGCACAACTGGAACAGCCCGCGACAGGACGCGGCGTCACCATCAAGGGCAGCGGCTACTCGCAGATCTGAACACGAAAATCCGCAGCACGCCGCAATAAAAAGCAAGCGTAGGGTGGGCAAAACGCTTTGCCCACGCCGCCGCACGCGAACCACACCACACCGCGTGGGCACAAACAGCGTGCCCACCCTACGCTAGCTGCGTCTATTCACCGGTCGGCACTCAGTTTCGGGCCAGCCATCGTTTTGGATTTCGACGACAGTGCATGCACGCGACAATAACTATGCTATCGGGAAATACGCGATAGTAGATAGCGTATGGAAACCTTCGCACCAAATAACGACGCGTGTCTCGATGGAGCACCCGGAACAGCAGCGGATCCTTGGCAATCACGTTAAATGCTGCTTTCATCGCCTCGCGAAACGCATCCCCCAAACCTGCGCGCTGTTCTTCATACCAATGGAAAGCGTCCTCGATATCGGCCTCAGCCGCAGACCGGACGATGACCGGCGTCACTGGCGGCGGCTGCGAAGCCTGCTTAGCACTTCCTCCGCGAGGACTCCAGTTGGGCCTTCGTAATCGAGCGCATCCAGGCGGCGGTCGAGTTCATCGCGGTGTGTATCGGGAAATGGAACTGCCTCGGGCGTGGGCAACAGGCTATCCCACAGCCGCTCGATAAGCTCCAGCCGCTCATTTGGTGTTAGCGTGGCTATGTCGATCATTGCGATTGCCTCCGTATAGGCGCACCAGTTTACTCCGACACCGGCAAAAATACAGCCTAGCCGAAGCATTGTGCGGGGTACAGATGTCGTTGAGTAAGGAAAAACAATTACTTACGATCACCATCCTCATAGCGTTCAAGGAACCCCTGCACCGCCCTGACCCAGGCCTCACGCGCAAACACGAAGCCTTCGTTGTGACCGCCGCCGAGTTCCAGGAACGCCTTGGGTCCACGCGCCGCCGCATATAAACGCCTGCCATGCGCGTACGGAATAATTTCGTCGCCGGGGCTGTGCGCGATCAACAGCGGCGCGCGACTGCGTTCAAGATTGGCGAGATTGTCGTAATGAATGCGGCTCAACCAACGCACCGGCAGCCAGGGGTACAGTTCCGCGCCGAGATCCGGTATCGAGGTAAACGTCGATGACAGTATCAGCGCGCGTGGCGCAGGTTGCGACTGTTGCGCCGCCAGCCACGCAGCTACACCGCCACCCAGCGATTCGCCGAACACCACGATACTGGATGGCTTGATGCCGCGCGTGGCGGTCAGCCATGTCCAGCTAGCCCTGGCATCGCGATAGGTGCCTTCCTCCGTGGGCTCACCGCTGCTTTCGCCATAGCCGCGATAATCCACCAGCAGCGTGTTGTAGCCCAGGTCGTAAAACATTTTGGCGTAACCGACGCGATGCGCAATATTGCCGGCGTTGCCATGAAACAGCAGCACCGTGCCGCGCGCGGGCAGCGCTCCCGGTATCCACCAGGCGGCGAGTTGTTCCCCATCTTCCGTGGGCACTCGCACTTTTTCGAACGCCAGTCCGGCGGCCAGCGGTGTAATGTCCACGCCCCCTTTCGTTGGAAAGAAAACCATGCGCGGCTGAAACACGTACACCAGCCCCAGCAGCGCGACGTAGCCAGCCATCAGCGCGAGCATCACTTTAAGCAGGTAGCTCATCAATACATCTCCAGCGGCGGTTCATCCAGCGCGGCGGCCTGTTCGCGCAGCGCGAGTATGTGATCCTGCCAGTAGCGCTGGGTGTTAAAAAACGGAAAACTCTGCGGGAACGCCGGATCGCCCCAGCGCCGCGCCAGCCAGCCCGCGTAATGCACCATGCGCAGGGTGCGCAGAGGCTCGATCAATGCCAGTTCCGCTGGATTGAAATCGTGAAACTCGCGGTAGCCCGCGATAATCGCGGCGAGTTGCTGTTGCTGCGCGTCACGCTCACCACCGAGCCACATCCAGATATCCTGCACCGCCGGTCCCATGCGCGCGTCGTCGAGATCGACGAAATGCGGCCCAGCGTCTGTCCACAGAATATTTCCGGCATGGCAATCGCCGTGCAGCCGCAGCGTGTTGAAACCGCCCCCGTCGCAACATTGCTGCCAGCGGTTTTTTACGCGCTCGATGACATCCAGCGCCGTGCTTTCATACGCCACGCGCAGATCGGGCGGCACGAAGTCGTTATCCAGCACATAACGCACCGGCGCCACGCCAAACTCTTCCACGCCTATCACTGGCCGCTCATAAAAATCATCCAAAGCGCCGATGGCATGGATGCGCGCGATGAAGCGGCCCAGCCAGCGCAGCGTGTCTTCGTCCTCGAATTCGGGCGTGCGTCCGCCCTGGCGTGGATATAGCGCCAGCAGGAACCCGGCATGCTCATGCAGCGTGCTGCCGTTGTATACCAGTGGCGCCACCACCGGCAATTCCGCCTGTGCCAGTTCCAGGGCAAACGCATGTTCTTCCAGAATTGCCGCGCGGCTCCAGCGCTGCGGGCGATAGAACTTGGCGACCACGCTGGCGCCGCTTTCCAGCCACACCTGGTAAACGCGGTTCTCATAACTGTTGAGCGCGGTGAGGCGGCCATCGCACCGCTGACCGGTGGTTTCGACCGCATCGAGCAGGCATTCCGGCGTCAGCGCCGCATAAGGCGCGGCAACAGCGGTGTTATTTTGCTTGGGCATCAACAAAGAGTGGGGCTAAAATCGGCGATTGAAAAAGACCCGTGACGAATGCGAGAAAAGCGATGCTAACAGCGTACACCCGCAGCGGCCAGACGCTCACCCGGAAACAGGTCAGCCTGCGCGCCGAGTTGCCGCAGGACGCCGTGTGGATCGATCTCAACGATCCCACCGATCAGGAACATAACTGGGTGAGGGAGCAGTACGGCCAGGAATTGCAGTTCATCGAGGAACTGAGCGAGATCGAAGCCAGTGCGCGTTATTACCGCGACACAACCGGCCTGCACATCAATCTGTATTTTCTCGCGCTGGAAAACGGGCTGGCGGGCAACGTCAACGTGGCGTTCACCATCAGTAATCAACGGCTGTTCACGCTGCGCACCGACGAATTGCCCGAAATACGCACTTTTTTTTCGCACGCCTCGAAAAACGCAGAAGAATATCCCACACCCGCCAGCATGCTGCTGGGACTGGTGGCCACGCGCGTGGGGATGATGGCCGACGTGTATGAAAAACTGGGTTCGTCAGCAGAATCTGTGGGTGAGTTTTGGCTCGGGTAGTTTCCCAAGTACATGATTAAGCATATGTTCTGCCATTTTGAATGTCCGAAAACTGCAGGTTCTTCTGATCGTGACTTTAGCCTTGTTGTTCAACCCTTCGAAAA
>SHXF01000155.1 GCA_009693435.1 Betaproteobacteria bacterium
TTCGAAGGGTTGAACAACAAGGCTAAAGTCACGATCAGAAGAACCTGCAGTTTTCGGACATTCAAAATGGCAGAACATATGCTTAATCATGTACTTGGGAAACTACCCGAGCCAAAACTCACCCACAGATTCTGCTGACGAACCAAATTCAGATGCTTCGCATGATTAAACGAACTGGATTCTGGCGTCCGCCAGAATGACGGTGATTGGTTTTTGATCGTATCTGTGTTCATCTGTGGTTAACCGAATTTGACCTGACTCAATCCCCGCGCCTACAGACGCAACCTAACGTGCGCACCGCGTGGAGTCAATGAGAGTCCCTAACATAATGAAATCCGTGCCGCGTTGTGGCCAAAATCGTGCCAGCGCAGCATGGGTTTCATTATGTTAGGGGCTCTGGGCTAGAATCCGTTCATGAGCGCGCTGGATAAACCTGCCCCGATCGACTTTGTGCGCCAGCGCGAAGTCGCCACGGCATTGCGCGCGTTTCTGCCGCAAGCCTCGGTACTGTTCAGCACCGAGGACGTGAAACCCTACGAGTGCGACGGCTTGTCGGCCTTCAGGCAGGCGCCCATGGTGGTGGCGCTGCCGGATAACGAAGCACAGGTGCAGCTCGTGTTGCAAACCTGCCATCACATGCAGGTGCCGGTGGTGCCACGCGGCGCGGGCACAGGCCTTTCCGGCGGCGCGTTGCCGCTGGGCAACGGCGTGCTGCTGTCACTGGCGAAACTGATGCGTATTCTCGAAATCGATCCGCTCGCACGCACCGCGCGCGCGCAGCCGGGTGTGCGCAACCTGGCGATTTCCGAAGCAGCGGCGGCGTACGGGCTGTATTACGCACCGGATCCCTCGAGCCAGATTGCCTGTTCCATCGGCGGTAATGTCGCCGAGAATTCCGGCGGCATGCATTGTCTCAAGTATGGTCTCACCGTGCATAACCTGTTAAAGCTGCGCGCTTACACGGTTGCGGGCGAGTTCATCGAAATCGGAGCTGACAGCCTGGATGTGGCCGGTTACGATTTGCTGGCGTTGCTGACCGGCTCTGAAGGGCTACTGGCGGTGATCACCGAAGTCACGGTTAAGCTGTTGCCCAAGCCGCAGTGCGCGCAATGCGTGCTGGCGGCCTTCGACGATGTGACCAAAGCCGGACAGGCGGTGGCGAACATCATCGCCGCCGGCATCATCCCCGCGGGCCTGGAGCTGATGGATAGGATCACCACCGGCGCGGTGGAACCTTTCGTCAACGCGGGCTACCCGCTGGATGCCGAGGCGATACTGCTGTGCGAATCCGACGGCGCGATTGAAGAAGTCGCCGACGAAATCGAGCGCATGAAGGCAGTGATGCAGCACAGCGGCGCCACCGAAGTGCGCGTATCGCAAAGCGAAGCCGAGCGCGTGCGCTTCTGGGCGGGACGCAAAGCGGCGTTCCCCGCAGCCGGGCGTGTGTCGCCCGACTACTACTGCATGGACGGCACTATCCCCAAGCGCGCATTGCCGCGCGTGTTGAAGGCCATTGCTGAACTGTCGCAACAGTACGGTCTGCGCTGCATGAATGTGTTTCACGCGGGCGACGGCAATCTGCATCCGCTGATTCTGTATGATGCCAATCAGCCCGGCGAACTGGCGCGCACCGAGGCGTTTGGGGCGGCGATACTCAAGTTATCCATTGATGTCGGCGGCACCATCACTGGTGAACACGGCGTGGGGGTGGAGAAAATCGACGCCATGTGCGATCAGTTCCGCGCGCCGGAGTTGGAGATGTTTCATGCAGTGAAGCGCGCATTCGACGACACAGGATTGCTCAATCCCGGCAAAGCCGTGCCCACACTGCATCGCTGCGCGGAGATGGGGCGCATGCATGTGCATGCGGGGCAGGTGAAGTTTCCTGATCTTTCGCGGTTTTAAGTTCGCACCATCTTCATTCAATGCCCATCGCACGTGCCACACCCGTACTGTCGTTCCCGCGCAGGCGGGAACCCATACGGTGTCTCAAATGGCACTGTGTTATGGGTTCCCGCCTGCGCGGGAACGACAGTGTTTGTTCTCGACCGGTTTCTTGCTAATGAACTCTATCGTTCAGCACCTCGCAGAAACCCTGCGCGATGCCTCTGCCAACAAAACACCGTTGCGCATCGTCGGCGGCGGCACCAAGGATTTCTACGGCAACGCAACTGCCGGCGAAGCATTTTCGACACGCGCCTATTGCGGCATCATCGATTACGAACCGACTGAGCTGGTGATCACCGCGCGCGCCGGCACACCGCTGGCGGAGATTGAAACTGCGCTGCGCGAGCAGGGACAGATGCTGGCCTTCGAGCCGCCGCATTTTGCCGCAGGCGCAACGCTCGGCGGCTGCATCGCCGCCGGACTCTCAGGCCCGCGCCGCGCCTACGCTGGCGCAGTACGCGATCTGGTGCTGGGAGTGCGCATACTCGACGGCAAAGGCACGGATCTTCGCTTTGGCGGACAGGTGATGAAAAACGTTGCGGGCTACGATGTCTCGCGGCTGATGGCGGGGGCTATGGGTACGCTGGGCGTGATCCTCGAAGTATCGCTGAAAACGCTGCCGCTGCCTGCGACGGAAATGACGTTGCGGCAGCAGCACAGCGAAGCCGACGCGATACGGCTGATGAACGCATGGGCGGGGCAGCCGCTGCCGATTTCCGCAACGGCGTGGAACGGCGGCGATCTTGGCATCCGGCTTTCGGGTGCTGCCAGTGCAGTGCAAGCGGCGCACAAAAAACTCGGTGGTGAACGGGTTGATCCGGCACAAGCCGCTAAATTCTGGAACGGCGTACGCGATCACACGGAAGCGTTTTTCAGACGCGATACAACGCTGTGGCGGCTATCGGTTAAATCCACCGCGCCTGCGATCACTCTGCCCGGTGCACAAATGATCGAATGGAGCGGCGCGTTACGCTGGCTACACACCGAGGCGAGCGCAGACGACGTGCGTTGCGCGGCAGCGCAAGCAGGCGGCCACGCCACACTGTTTCGCGGCGGCAAAAGTGCTGACGGCGTGTTTCATCCGCTGTCTCCTGGGTTAGCCACGATCCATCGCAAACTCAAGCAGACCTTTGACCCCGCCGGCATACTGAATCCAGGCCGCCTCTATAGCGGCATGTAAAAACACAATAAAAACAAATACTTACGTGGAAACAAGACTAGCACCATTTATCAAAGACACGCCCGAAGGGGAGGAGGCGGAAAGCATTCTGCGCAAGTGTGTGCATTGCGGATTCTGCGCAGCGACCTGCCCGACCTACCAATTGCTCGGTGATGAACTCGACGGGCCGCGCGGGCGCATCTATCTGATCAAGCAAGTGCTCGAAGGCGCGGCTGCCACCGCGAAAACGCAACTGCACCTCGACCGTTGTCTGACCTGCCGCGCGTGCGAAACCACCTGTCCATCGGGCGTGCACTACAGCCGGTTGCTGGATATCGGGCGCGGCGTGGTTGAACAGCAGGTCGGACGCAGCGGTTTTGCGTCGCTGCAACGCGCCGCGCTGCGCAAGGTGGTGCCGCGTGCGCCGCTCTTCGGCGCGCTGCTCAAACTCGGACAACTCGCGCGCCCGCTGCTGCCTGCGGCGTTAACGCAAAAAGTGCCGGCAAGCACTGCGCCGGCGAAACCCTGGCCGCAGAGCAATCACGCGCGCAAAATGCTGGTGCTCGAAGGCTGCGCGCAGCCGAGTCTCTCGCCCGCCACCAACGCAGCCGCTGCGCGCGTGCTCGACCGCCTCGGTATCACGCTGCTGCGCGCGCGTGAAGCCGGCTGCTGTGGCGCGGTGTCATTTCATCTGAATGCGCAGGACGAAGCGCTGGCTGCGATGCGCCGTAACATCGACGCGTGGTGGCCGTACATCGAGCAAGGCGCGCAAGCGATAGTCATCACCGCCAGCGGCTGCGGCGTGATGGTGAAAGACTACGCGCATGCACTGGCGCGAGACACCACGTATGCAGAGAAAGCGATGCGTGTTTCCGAACTGGCCTGCGACATCAGCGACGTCATCATTGCGGAGAAAGCCGCGCTGCAGTCACGCCTCACCCCTCACACCTCACGCCACACCAAACGCATCGCATTTCACGCACCGTGTACGCTGCAACACGGACTGAAAAAGAAAGACGCCGTTGAAGCGCTGCTGACAGAATTGGGTTTCGATCTCACGCCGGTTGCAGACGCGCACCTGTGCTGCGGCTCGGCAGGCACCTACTCGATACTGCAACCCGAGCTCTCCAACAAGCTGCGCGACAACAAGATCGCAGCACTCACCACGCACACAAAAGAGGGCGCACCGCAAGCCATCCTCACTGCCAATATCGGCTGCCAATCGCACCTCCAAAGCGCCACCACCTTGCCCGTACGGCACTGGATTGAGGCACTTGACGATATTCTGTAGAAGTTGAGGCGCGATCAGACAGTGTTCGGAACTTGCGACTACGGAACGGCTGCTGACTCGGACCTCGAATGCCCGCAACCGATCCTGAGCCGTCATAGCGTGTTCCAGAAAGCTGCCGTTCGCGCTTGTCATTTGATGACCCTGACCACGTGCAGCCGAACCACGTTCGCAATCGTGATCCCGAGCCGATGCGCTGGATGAGGGTGACGGTGGCGATTGCGTTTGAGCCCCGCTTGCTTGAACAGGTGTGTGGCGATCACCCGGTGGATGATCTGCAATACCGGGGTGTGCAGTTCGGGATGCACGGCGAAGAGACTGAGCAGCGGGCGCCGGGGGCTATGGTAGAGGTGCAGGTGATGGAGGGTGTGGTGTAGGGCGCAATCCTCGCGCCGTTTGTGGTTTGCGTAGTGCATGCGACGCAATGGGATTGCGCCCTACGCCTTATTTCGCAATCAATCCCGCCTGCTTGCCGATCTTGCGGAAAATCTCGAGATCGTGTCGCAGCAGCCGCTCGAAATCCTCGGGGCCGGTCACCACGGCGTCGAAGTCCATGCGCGAGAAACGCTCTTTAACGTCGGGCTGCGCGATCACATGCAGCACGTCCTTGTGGATTTTTTGCCGCAGCGCGAGCGGCGTGCCCGCCGGTGCGGCCAGCGTAAAAGAGCCGTCGCGGCCATAGTTCGGGTAGGTCTCGGTCATCAAGGGTACTTCCGGCAACGCCGCGGAACGTCGTGGCGAGATCACCGCGAGCGGCACGGATTTGCCGCTGCGGATCATCGGCAGCACGACGCTGACGGCGACCACGGCGTAGTGCACGCGACCGGCAGCCACTTCGAGCGCGGCTTCGGGCGAAGCCTTGAACCCCACATGGGTCGCCGGAATGCCGGCTGTCAGTTTGAAGCGCTCGGCGTTCATGTGCGAACTGCTGCCCGCGCCAGCGGAGCTGAACAACACGGGCTTTGCTTGCGCCTTGGCGTAGGCCACGAATTCCTTCACGGTTTTAGCGCCGGTTGCGTTCGACGTGATCAACACCAGCGCGCTGCCGCCGAGAAACGCGATCCCGGAAAAATCCTTGACCACGTCATAAGGTAGTTTTTCGTTCAGCGCCGCGTTCACTGCGAACTGTGACGATTGCAATAACAGCGTATAACCGTCCGGCGCAGCCTTCGCCACGATCGCGGCACTCATCGCCCCGCCCGCACCGGGACGATTCTCCACCACCACCGGTTGCTTCCACAGGGCCGCGAGCTTGGCGGTCACGATGCGTGTCACGCTGTCCGATTGACTACCCGCGCCCACCGTCAGCACGCGTACCGGCTTGACGGGATAGCCACGCGCGTCTTGCGCGCACGCAGGACACACGCAGATAGTGCAGGCCAAAAACGCCACTGCCGCATTCAGACGCGCATGCATGGAACATTGCTACCTTGATTGACGAAAATATTGTACGGTGCAATCGCCGTGACGCATGGTGGCGTTTGCATGGCATCGATCGCAGCAGCCCTAATGCAATAGTGTAAGTATTTTATTTTATTAAGTTTATGATTCATCTGCGTCGAGCCACACTGACCGACACCGCGCTTCACCGCGATTGGGACGAGCAGCCGCACGTCATCGCCTCCGACCCCAACGACGAGTGGGTGGATAGTCATTTTATTGATCTTTCCTAAATACATTACACCGTTCGGGGTGAGCCTGTCGAAGCCCCGTAGCCCTTCGACAAGCTCAGGGCGAACGGATTGGGTTTGTCACAAATTATGAAAAGATCAATAAATGCCCTTTTTGACCAAACGGCAAACTATCAGCAGCCTGCCGAGCAGTCAAGCGCGTGAGAATACGCTCGATCACCGCGCGATCTTCGATAATGGCAGTGAACATGATGTCATACCACACGCGCCAGATTCAAAGGCGGTTACCTGGTAGTTTTGAGATCGATCTGGCTGATTTTCAAATGTAACTGCGAACGGCAGCTCTTGGCCGGGATTACGCACTTGGCAGAGCGCCACAAAGTGGCCAGTGGTAAGACTCGCTATTCTCGCGAACGACAGCTAACTGCACGGCGCCTTTAGCAATCGGAAAATGCGTCAAATGGCCCATCGCAGTAAATCCGCCGACGCCCGGCCGATGCCGGAATGGATCGGCATCGATTGATCATTCCACTTTCGCCCCGGATGCCTTGACCGCCGCACCGAAGCGCAGTGTTTCCTTCTTCACCAGCGCTGCGGCCGCTTCCGCGGTTCCGCCGGTGGTGTCGAAACCCTGTTCAGCGAAACGCTGGATGATGTCGGGCAACCGCGCGATCCGCGAAAATTCCGCAGCAAGCTTGTTTACCGTGGTTCGTGGCGTACCCGTCGGCACAACCACGCCGATCCAGTTACCCATGACGAACTCTTTGTAACCCTGCTCAATGAACGTTGGCAGATCTGGCTGCAGTGGATGCCGTTTCTCGGTCATCATCCCGATCGCCCGCAGTTTGCCCGCACGCACACCCGAAAGGACTAAACCTATGTCGTTGGTATGAACCTGCACTTGTCCGCCAAGCAGATCTATCAGCGCCGGCCCACCCCCTTTGTACGGAACGTGGGTTAAGTCGATATGGGCCGCTCGCTTGAACATCTCCATCGACAAATGACTGATCACTCCGACCCCGCCCGAAGCATAGGCCACCCGGTTGCTCTTGGCCCAATTGACGAGATCAGACACAGTTTTTACGGGTATGCCGGCATTGGCCACCATCATAAGGGGCGACGAACCCAGGATCGCGACCGGTACCAGATCTCGCTCGAGACTGTAGTTGAGCTTTTGGTAGAGCGTCTGGCCTATGGCATGCGCAGTGCTAATGCTCAGCATGGTATGGCCATCCGGCGCCGAGCGTGCGACCAGATCGGCGCCGACATTGCCTCCCGCGCCCGGGCGATTGTCGACGATGACGGATTGCCCCCAAGACTCGGCGAGCTTTTGACAAAAGACGCGTCCAACGACGTCGTTCAAGCCCCCCGGGCCGAACGCCACCACGTAGCGGATAGGGCGGTCCGGGTAGCCGGCAGCCTGGGCCGAAAGGCCGCCTACTACAA
>SHXF01000156.1 GCA_009693435.1 Betaproteobacteria bacterium
TTGCGTGTTGTCATGCTGATTTGCCTTGTCACGTTGTGCTACCCCCGCCGGACCATCCGACGGGTAGCAGACTACGTGAGGCAACGGGTCAGCATCGGTAGCAAAACAGATGAGTCAATGCGCCGGTCAGGATAGTTGACGCCGGGCATGCACGACCGCGTCGTCGCCCATGTCCCGAATGTCGCGCCACGTGGAAGGTGGTCTTCTGAGCCTGTCGCTCATTGAATCGGAGTGAGGCGAGTTGTCATAGCAGTAGACGTCAAACCATGAGCGATCGTGATGTTGCAGGATCCGGCTCACGAAACTTGCCGTCGGATGAGATCGGAAGTCCCCCGATACGTAACCGACGCGCAGTGGCCGATCCGCTGCGGGATGGGGTGGAAACCGGCTGGCAGCGTGCGTCAGCGGGTCGGCATGGCGCTCCGCCCAAATGCGGTGTTCCCTCAGAACCTCAGCCGGCCCGGTGTCCTCCGAGAAATTGAGCGAGAACAGTGCGCAGCGCGCGCAGGCATCCGAAATTTCCGGGAAGCGCTGGCTGGCTTCATGAAGGAATGCGCGTGCCTGCGGATGCTGTCCCAGGGTCTGTAACGTCAGTGCCTGGCTGGTGCAGAGCGGTGATAAATATCCACCGGCCTGAGCCTCGTGCGCGCGGGACAGAGCCTGCCAGAATGCGCCTGCCGCATCATCGAGTTGCCAGGATTCGTATAGTATGAGGCCGAGGTTGTACCAAGCCGCCGTAAGCGTCGGCTCGAGTTCGACGGCACGCCGGTATATGAAAATGGCATCTGCCATGCGTCCTTGCCGCTTGTACAGTGTCCCGAGATTGCTGCAAATCGTGCCCGATGCGGGATCTATAGCGAGCGCTTCTTCGTAAGCGCGGGTGGCACCGTCAAGCTTGTCTTCCGAATCCAGCCGCATCGCGTCGGCAAGAAGCGTCCGCAATGCCGGCTCGGGTTGGCCGGATGACGGGAAAAGATTGCCATAAATTCGTTTGAGCACTCGATGTCAGCCGGCCGATATCAATGTCCGCCACGACGGATTCACAGTGGCCGCCGGTCGCAATGCAGCAGTTTCTCTCTGCCGAAGCCGCGCGGATCGAGGCGGCTCAGGACGCGAACGACACCACCTTTCCCGGATTCATCAGATTCTCCGGGTCGAAAGTTCGCTTGATTGCGCTCATGAGGTCGACCGCTTCGCCGAGTTCCTTCCTGAGAGAATTTATTTTCCCCATGCCTATCCCGTGCTCTCCGGTGCAGGTGCCCTCCATGTTGAGCGCGCGATCGACCAGCCGGTCGTTGAATGCCTTGGCTTCATTCAGGTCCGCGTCACTGTCCGGGCTGACCAGGATCATGCAGTGAAAATTTCCGTCGCCTACGTGGCCGAACATCGGGATGGGCATCGATGCCTTGCTGATGTCTTGGGCTGTCGCGACCATGCATTCAGTGAGCCGGGAAATGGGTACGCAAACATCGGTCGATACGGCACGTGCGCCGGGACGAAGCTGCAATCCGGCGAAATAAGCCTGGTGGCGCGCCGCCCAGAGCCGGTTGCGGTCTTCGGCGCGCGTGGCCCAATCAATGTCCATGCCGCCGTTCTCGCGCGCGATTTCCTGCACCATCTGTGCCTGTTCCTCGACGCCCGCCTGAGTCCCGTGGAATTCGAGGAACAAAGTCGGTTGCTCCCTGTAAGCGGTCTTGGAATAGGCATTTATCGCCTTCATGGTGAGGGCGCACAAGGCTTCGCTGCGGGCGATTGGAATGCCCGACTGCAGTGTTTGAATGACGGTACTTACGGCACCCGCCATGTCGTTGAACGAGCAAGTCGCTGCCGACATGGCTTCGGGAATCGCGTACAGCCGCACCGTTACCTCGGTGATGATGCCAAGCGTGCCTTCGGCGCCAACGAACATTCGCGTGAGGTCATAACCCGCCGCAGATTTTCTGGAACGGCGCGAAGTTTTGATGATCCGACCGTCGGCCAGAACGACTGTGAGCGAAAGTACGTTTTCACGCATCGTGCCGTAGCGGACTGCATTGGTTCCGGAGGCGCGCGTCGACGCCATGCCGCCCAGCGTGGCGTCCGCGCCCGGATCTATGGGAAACATCAGTCCCGAGTGGCGGATGTGTTCGCTCAACTGCTTGCGCGTCACGCCGGCCTGGACTATGCAATCCAGGTCTGCTTCGTTCACCTGCAGAATCTTGTTCATTTGCGACAGGTCGATACATACGCCGCCGTGGGTCGCGAGAATGTGGCCTTCCAGCGAGGTTCCCACGCCATAGGGGATCATCGGCGAGCGATGGCGGCGGCAGATATTGACCACGTCGCGCACTTCCTCGGTCGAGTGCGGAAACACCACGACGTCGGGGAGCGCGTAGGGATAATAGGACTCGTCCTTGCCGTGGTGCTCCCGAATTCCGCGCGAGGTCGCGACGCGATCGCCAAGTATCCTGCCGAGTTCTGCGTGCAGTTCCGGGTCTAACCGGGCTATGGGCTCCCTGGGCTGATTCATGTTGGACTCTCCAATATCGCGTGGCGTTCAATCACAAGAGGCACTTTGGGCACTGTGGGCACTGTGGGCACTGTGGGCACTGCGGGCACTGCGCGCGCGCGATGTAGCGCGAATACGCGGCAACCCGGCCTGATCACTCGATCCCAATGCGCCCCTGCAATTCTATCGACAACCGGAGCGCCGGGTTTTTCCAGCATGATTGTTGCGGGCGCGAAGATGTCCACGTTCGCACAAATCGTCATACCGTCATACCGCGTCGTCCGGTCCGAGCCTACGGCGCGTCATTGTCGTTGTCAACGGCTCGCCGCGCGGCCGGGCTTCATTGCGATGT
Source organism: Betaproteobacteria bacterium (assembly GCA_009693435.1). The sequence goes on from SHXF01000156.1 coordinate 2,841, forward strand.
CAGGCGACGAATTCATTCTTTGCGCTTCAGCAGCAGGGCGGCAAGGGCGCTCGTGGAGGGATCCATTGCCTGCGCGGACTTGGCCGCATCCCCCTCCGACAGCGAGCGTGCCATGCGCTTTCCAGGCTCGACACCCCATTGGTCGAAGCTGTTAAGGTTCCAGATGATTCCCTGCACGAAAACCTGGTGTTCGTAGAGTGCTATCGGGATCTGCGGCAAACAGATCGAGCATGCGCATGGGCGCAATCGCGCCATGGTGCGCGAGAAGGTCTTGCCAGACGGTGCTGTCGGTAAGTGAGCTCATCGGTTCCGTTGATAAAGTCGGTATCGTTCCCTTTCGCGTGGCCGGCTGCCCTCCCAGATCTGTATCCAGCCGGGTTCCGCAGGCCGGTCATCGCTGACGCTCGTCTGGGTCAGGAGTAACCGGCAACGACCGCGGCCATGGATCTCGGTGCGACGGGTTACGATGCCTGCATGGTAGTCCAGTGCGGCGCGCTGTGCCTCACCCAGGCCGGTGCTTTCGATGCAGCCGTTCCTGCCCTGAATTGACCCCTGCAGGCTGCGCGCGACCCGTGCATAGCTTTTCCCGTGATCGATCCAGGGAAGCCAGAGCGTCATTAGCAGCCCCCACAAAAACGTGATCCCGGCAGCCCAGAAGACCACGCTGCGCAGCGCTGAGCGTTCGCTGCGCACCAGCACATACAGCCAGCACAGAGTGACCAGTGCAGCAACGATAACCGGAAATATCTCAAGGCGCTGAACATGACCCGGCTCGAGCTTGGCGAAGTTTCGCGCGACGGTGCCCGGCATGCCGCTCAGCATCGCAAACCAGCCGAGCCAGACCAGCGACCCGAAAAAAGTGAAGCTCATCGCCCCGAACCATGCCAGGGCACTGGCCGCGCCGCGCCGCAGTGTGCCGGCGCCCGCGGAGGCGAGTAGCGCGAGCGGTAGCAGCACCGCCAGGGCATTGACCGGCCGCATGTCCCGAGTGAACAGCAGTACCGCGATTGTCGAGAGCAGTGCCACGATCAGCAACCGGACACCCGGCCGGGCTGGCTTGCGGCGGTTCTCCCAGAAAAACCAGAGCGCCAGCGGCCAGGCCGGCCAGGACGACCAACCCAACAGTTTGATGTAATACCCGGCCGATTCCACGTCCGGCCACGACCAGATGTTCAGCTGTGTCGATATCCATGCCTCAGCGAGGCCGGGGTGGAACCAATGAACAGCCGCCAGCCAGGCGACGAGGCTACCGGCGCCGATTGCAATCCCCAGCGCGCTGCTTGCAACATAGACTTTGCTGCGAAATATTCCGGAAACCAGCGGCGACACGAGCAGGACCAGAAGGGGGGGCAATGCCGCCATGGCGCCTTTGCTTAGCAGAGCCATCGCGAAACCCAGCCCCAACACCAGCCCTGCCCATAGGCCTGCCCTCACGCCTATCCGCGGCGTGACTGGCACGCCTTCGTCCGTCGCCACTGGCTCCCTGGCCAGCAGCGACATCCCGTACCAGGTCAGCGCCAGGCCAGCAAGCATGGTGACCTCGGAAAGCGTTTCGTGCGCGTGCACCAGCAGTCCCAGGCATCCGATGAGGATCAGCACCACATGATCAGCCTGTGCCTTGCCATGAAAATTGTGGGCCGCGCATCGTGCGAAAAAGATGGCCGCGGCAACCGAAAATGCGCTGGCCATGCGAGCGCCGTCGTGAGGCGCCAACGAGAAAGCAAATGCTTTCGCTGTCAGGCCTGCAATCCAGATATGCAACGGGCCGTCATCGAGATAGGGCTCGCCAGCCAGGTGCGGCACCAACCAGTGTCCCTGGGTCAGGAGTTGATGCACGATACCGATTCCCAGGGCATCCTCGGTTTTCCAAGGGTCGTGTCCAACCAGGCCGAACAGCAGATAGACCATGCACAACCCTGCCAGAACCGGCAGTGGCGGTGGGGCGGAAAGGCGCCTGGGTAAAGCTGCTTCGATCTTGGTCTTACCGAGCATACGCCCGACTACCCATCATTGAACCGCGCCGATAGTTGCGTCCAGAATGCAAAAAGGCAGCCGAGGCTGCCTTTCTGGGCGAAACAACCCGATCATGCCGCAGGTTCGGCCTGTGTGGCCGCCGGCTTCTTGCTCGCGTACTTCAGGCGGAATTTTTCCACCCGTCCGGCGGTGTCGAGAATTTTCTGCTTGCCCGTGTAAAACGGATGGCAGGCGGAGCAAACCTCCACATGCAGCGCCTTGTTCAGCGTTGAACCCGTCTTGAACGTGTTACCGCAGCTACAGGTCACGCTGATTTCGTGGTAGTCGGGATGGATTGCGGCTTTCATGGGAGTCCTTTCTGTGTGGAACGGTGCTTGTCGCGGCTATTTTTGCCCGGCAAATCGTTCCGTTGCCCGGCAAAAAGCGCCGGGAAAGCCCACCATTATGTCAGGCTTTCTGTCCATAATCAAACACCCCGACTCCCTGCGCCGGGAAGGCTCGGGCAGCGATAGGGCGCGACAACGCTAACCACGTCGCATGGAATCGAAGAAGTCGGCGTTGTTCTTTGTGGCGCGGATCTTGTCAACCAGGAATTCCGCGGCTTCCAGATCGTCCATCGGGTAAAGGAGTTTGCGCAGCACCCAGACCTTCTGCAGGATTTCCGGCTTGATGAGCAATTCCTCGCGCCGTGTGCCCGAGCGATTGACATTGATTGCGGGAAAGATGCGCTTTTCGTACATGCGCCGATCAAGATGGATTTCCATGTTGCCGGTGCCCTTGAATTCCTCGTAAATCACGTCGTCCATGCGGCTGCCTGTATCGATCAACGCTGTCGCCAGTATCGTCAGCGATCCGCCTTCCTCGATATTTCGCGCCGCACCGAAGAAGCGCTTCGGCCGCTGCAGGGCATTGGCGTCGACGCCGCCGGTGAGCACCTTGCCCGAGGCAGGCACCACGGTGTTGTAGGCGCGCGCCAGACGGGTGATCGAATCGAGCAGGATAACCACGTCTTTCTTGTGCTCGATCAGGCGCTTTGCCTTCTCGATCACCATCTCGGCGACCTGAACGTGCCGCGTGGCCGGCTCGTCGAACGTAGACGCAATCACTTCACCTTTCACCGAGCGGACCATTTCGGTCACTTCCTCGGGCCGCTCGTCGATAAGCAGGACCAGCAGTACGCTCTCCGGGTGGTTGGAGGTGATGGCGTGCGCGATATGCTGCATCAGCACTGTTTTGCCGGCCTTGGGCGGCGAGACGATCAGACCGCGCTGGCCTTTGCCGATCGGCGCGATGATGTCGATGATGCGGCAGGTCATGTTCTCTTCGGCCTTGATCTCGCGCTCGAGTTTGAGGTGCTCGTTCGGGTGCAGCGGCGTCAGATTTTCGAACAGTATCTTGTGCTTCGAGGCTTCCGGCGCTTCGGAATTGACCTTGTCGACCTTCACCAGCGCGAAGTAGCGCTCGCCGTCTTTCGGCGTGCGGACCTCGCCTTCTATGGTGTCGCCGGTGTGCAGGCTAAATCGGCGGATCTGCGAAGGGCTTACGTAAATGTCGTCGGTCGATGCGAGGTAGGACGTGTCGGGCGAACGCAGGAAGCCGAAGCCGTCCGGCAGCACCTCGAGCGTGCCGTCGCCGTAAATGATGTCGCCTTTGCGGGCGCGATTCTTGAGGAGCGCGAAGATCAGCTCCTGCTTGCGCATCCGGTTGGCGCCATCGACTTCGTTCACGGTCGCCATCTCGAGCAGCTGGCTGACGTGCAGCGTCTTCAGCTGGGACAGGTACAGCGATGCCCGCGGTACGCTCGGATCGATTTCCGAAGGGACTTCCTCGGGGAAATCGGGCGGAAAGGGTTCGCGCCGCTGGTTGTCCCGCGGCGCGTTCGGGTGACCGCCGTGCCGGTGTCTGCCGGGACGGTCCTTCTTGAAAGGTAGGGGCTTCAGATGTTGCTATCGAGAAAAGCGGTGAGCTGGGACTTGGACATTGCGCCAAGTTTGCTCGCCTGGACGTTGCCATCCTTGAAAAGAATCAAAGTCGGAATGGCGCGCACGTTGTAGCGCTTGGCCAGTTCCTGGTTGTCGTCCACGTTGACCTTGGCAATCTTCAGCCTGCCGCTATAGTCTTTGGCCAGATCCTCGAGAACCGGGGCGATCGCCTTGCAGGGGCCGCACCATTCGGCCCAGTAATCTACCAGGACAGGCACATCGGATTTCAGGACTTCCGGCTCGAAAGTCGAGTCGGTCACATGGTGAATCAGTTCGCTCATGGGTTCCTCTTGGAGCAGCCGCAGGCGCAGCGCGCGGCGGGGAGGGGAGGGAAAATCTGGGGAGGGGTACAGGCGGGGGTCGGGGTATTTGAACGGGAATGATACCAAAAAAATCGGAATGCAAGGGAAATCCAGGCACCCGCGCTAGCCTGGATTTCCACGGACGGGAATTCCCCTAAGAATTGACCGGGCTCGGCCTCCGGTTGGGCTACTCGCCAACGCGGTTGAACCGTGGGCCGAGTGCAGTGTCTGCAGCCGCCGTTCCCTCGTAATTCGGTTCGGCGAGCGCC
>SHXF01000157.1 GCA_009693435.1 Betaproteobacteria bacterium
TAGTTGAAGACCTTTCACCCTGGTCAATTCAATCGCGCTGGTCTGGTCAAAGTGAGCCGCGGAGTCAACAGAGTTGGCTGCATCCGGCGATGGCATTCCCCAAAGCGACACGGACAAACCCACTGCGCGAGGTGCAGTATGAAAGATGCTCCTTCGACATCGACCTCGAACACTGCCCGCAGTGTGGCGGTGATTTCAAGATCATCGCCGCCATCGAGGAGCCTGCGGTGATCGTAAAGATCCTCACGCACCTGGGCTTGCCTGCCCGCGCGCCGCCGCGCTCACCGGCGCGGCCGCTGCCGGAATGCGATCGCTTCGGCGGCGGACCTTGGTTGCACGATCGAACGGTGGAATCATAATGCCTGGCGGCTGATTTTGGATCCGGATCGCCGCCATTGAGGCAAAATGTGGCAGCCGGTACGACGAGCCGCGCTGGCAGTCGAACGCGCGCATCCATCAGCCGAAGGAGCAGACAATGAGACCCAAGGTTCTTGTTTCGATTTTCCTGCCCGCATTGATCGCGGCAGCGATCGACGCCAAGGCGCAGGACAACTATCCCTCCAGGCCGATCGAGATGGTGACGACCTTCGCCGCCGGGATGACCACGGATGTGGTCGCGAGAATCGTGGCGGAAAAGCTCACGCAACGGCTCGGCCAGCCGGTGACGGTGCAGAACAAGCCCGGGGCGGGCGGTACCATCGCGACCCAATCGGTTGCGATCGCGCCGCCGGACGGCTACACCCTGCTGATGCTCAATTCGGCGCACTCGGTCAATCCCTTCCTCTACCAGAGCCTGCAATACGACACCATCCGCGATTTTGCCGGGGTCGCGCTCGTCGCCGAGACGCCGATCGTCATCTTCGCAAGCCCGAGCCTGGGCGTGCGCAACTTGAAGGAGCTCATCGCGCTGGCAAAGCAGAAGCCGGGAAGCATCAACTATCCTTCGTCGGGCATCGGGTCCACCTCGCACCTCGCGGGAGCCGCCTTCGCGACGCTCGTCGGCATCGACATGGTGCACGTGCCTTACAAGACCCAGTCGGCGCAAACCGCGGACTTTCTCGCCGGCCGGGTCCAGGTCGCCTTCGTTCCGCCGACGGCATATCTCTCGCAGGCTATCCAAGGCAAATTCCTTACCCTGGGCGTGGCAACTGTCGAGCCGATGCGCGAGCCGTTCGTGGTGCCGAGCGTGAAAGAGATGACGAACCTGGATTACATATTCGTCAATTGGTACGGGCTTCTGGCCCCGGCCAAGACGCCGTCGCCGATTCTCGAGCGCCTGAGCCGCACTGTGGTCCAAATCCTGGAAGAAGAGGACGTCAAGGAGAAGTACAAGGCCTTGCTGCTCACTCCACGTCGTGTCGTGGTGCTGCGCGAGTTCGATGCCTTGATCAGGGCGGACAGGGACCGGATGGGCCCGGTGGTCAAGGCGAGCGGAGCCAGGGCGAACTGATCGCGCGGCTACGCCGGCAGCTGCGGGCTCTGGCCCTCGCGCACGTCCACTTCGAAGCCGACGATGAGCATCGCCACGATGGAGTAAAAGCCGGCGACCCCGGTGAGCTCGATCGCGGCTTCCTGGGAGATCTCGGCGATCAGCCCCTTGTAGGTCTTGTCGCTGACTTTCTTGTCTTCGTACAGCTCGGTGAAGAAGTCATAGACCGCTTCTTCGTCGCGGCGGGTGAATTTCGGGCGCCGGCGCAGGCGTATTGCTTCGATCACGTCCTCGCTCACGCCCGCAGCGGCCGCGTGGGGCGCATGCGCATTCCACTCGTACTGCGCGGTCCAATGGCGCGCCGTGATCACGATCGCGAGCCCCGAGAGGCGCTTGGGCACCGAGGTGTTATCGCGGAGCATGGTGCCAAGGGCTTCGGCCCGGGCGCATAGTTCTTCATTGCGAAGCAGCAGCCCCCATGGACCGCCCACCGCGAGGTCACCGCCGCGGGTCGCTCCGATCAGGGTTGCCAGCTTGCGCTGGCGCTCGCTCAATTGCTCCTCTCGAAGTTCGGGCACGCGGGCCATAATTTCTCCTCGATGGTTGGGATCCTGTTCTCATGGTACTACCCGGCCACTTGACTCGCCGCTGCCGTGCCGCTACGCTATGAGTATCGCATTTGTGATACAAATAATTTTCGACACGAGGTGCGCCGTTGGCCATTTCCCTTAGAATTCCCGAGAACGTGAAGAAACGCGTCGCCCGCGTGGCGGCGCGCCGCGACACGACCGCTCACGCATTCATGCTCGAGGCGATACGAGAGAAAGTGGATAATGAGGAAGCGAGGATTGCCTTCCATGAGGAGGCAATTGGGCGGCTCGCGCGCATGAAGAATTCCGGCCTCGCTGTCCCGGCCGGCGAGGTATTCGACTATTTGCGCGAGCGAGCCAGGGGCGGAAAACCGGTGCGGCCGAAAGCACGCGCAATCGCGTGATCGTCTTCGCGCCCGAGGCGCTCGCGGACATGGAGCGCATCCTCGAGCTCAATCTGCAGCGGGATCCGGCGACGGCGCTCGAACACCTCGACAAAATTCGCAGCGCGGTGCTGATCCTGCGGCAGCACCCGGAAATCGGGCGTGCGACCGGTCTCGGCTCCCGGCTGCGGGAACTTGTTATCTCGCACGGAAACTCGGGCTACATCGCGCTCTATGAATATTCGCCGGCGGACGAGCTGATACGGGCGGTGGCACTGCGCCACCAGCGGGAGGCCGGGTACCGGAACGACTGAAAGGGGCAAGGAAATGACCGCGAAACACGACAACAGGAAAATCGGCGCCGACATCCGCGCCCGTCTCGGCCACCCGATCATAGACGGCGACGGGCATGTACAGGAGTGCGACTTCGCGCTGCCGGATTTCCTGAAGAAAGCCGGCGGCGCCGGGATCGTCGAAAGGTGGGAGCGGTTCCGCAGGAACGAGGATGCGCGCAGGGTGCGGCTCACGGTCTGGAACGTGCCCTCGGGAAAAGGCTCGATCGATCGCGCCATGGCGATGCTGCCGAAGTTGCGCAAGGCGCGCCACCAGGATGCGGGGATCGACTACGCCGTCGTCTACACCACGCGAGGACTGGGTGTCATTCGCACGCGCGACGACGAGTTGCGTCAGGCGGGTTGCAGGGCATTCAACATGATGTACGCGGACCTGTTCCACGAAGTGCGGGACTCGATGACACCCTCAGCGCTGATTCCGATGAACACGCCCGCCGAAGCGATCGCCGAGCTGGATTTCGCGGTCGGGGAGCTCGGGTTGAAAACCATCACCGTGGCCGGCGAGGTTCACGTACCGGACGCCGAAATTGAGAAGCAGGCGCCCCATCTCGCGCGGCACACGCTGCACATCCGTTCGCTGACGATGGACAGCCCCTACGACTACGACCCCTTCTGGCGCAGATGCCTGGAGCTCGGCGTCTCCGTCGCCTGCCATACCGGGGCGCGCGAGTACGGCGGGCGGCGCGGCTCGCCTACGAACTTCGTGTTCAACCACATAGGAAGTTTCGCCACCGGGTCGGAATTCTTCTGCCGGTCGCTGTTCATGGGCGGCGTGACCCGGCGCTTTCCGGGGCTGAGGTTCAGCCTGCTGGAAGGCGGCGCCGCCTGGGGCTGCAATCTCTACAACGATATCGTCGAGCACTGGGAGAAGCGCAATCTCGCGGCGATGAAGGAGAACCTCGACCCGGCCAAGCTCGACATGGAGTTGATGATCAGAATGTTCGAGCAATACGGCAACAGCTTCCTCACGCCCGAGCGGATGCGCAACTACGGCAGCGCCGCCAACTCCCGGCTGGACGAGGATGTCGACAGCCTGGACGACTGGAAAGCCTGCAGGATCGAAAAAGCCGAGGACATCCGCGACCTGTTCGTGCCGAGCTTCTATTTCGGCTGCGAGGCGGACGACCGGATGAACGCGGTCGCCTTCAATCCGAAGCTCAACCATTTCGGTGCAAAGATCAAAGCGATTTTCGGCTCGGACATCGGCCACTGGGACGTGACGGACGCCACCCGGGTCGTCAACGAGGCCTACGAAATGGTCGAGGACGGATTGATGAGCGCAGAGGACTTCAAGGAATTCGTGTTCACCAACAACGTCACCTTGCACGCCGGCGCGAACCCGGATTTTTTCAAGGGCACCGTCATCGAGACGGAAGCCGCCCGGGTCATGGCGGACGCGAGCCGGAAGTCGGCATAATTTACGAGATTATTATTTTCGGATGCCCATCCCTGCTTCCTTACCAGGCGATTAGCATACCAAAATAGATAAATACACGCGGCTGGGCCTAAAAGGCACTCACACCGCGATATAGCCGTACAGCTCCTGCGCCGATTTGAAGCGGGCCTCTCTGTCCTTGGCAATCAGCCGCGAATACACCCGTCGCAGACTGGCGTAGGCCTCGGGCAGCGGCGGCGGCGCCATGGTGAGGTGCTGGGTTGCGATCCCCGCCGCGGTAGTCCCCTCGAACATGTGCCGGCCAGTGAGCATCTGGTAGAAGATCACGCCCAGGCTGTACAGGTCGCTGCGCGCATCGAGCTTCTCGCCCGAGACCTGCTCCGGGCTCATGTAGTAGGGCGTGCCGAACACGTCGCCCAGGCGAGTCAGCTCGAGATTTTCGTTTAGGTCCTTGGCCGGGCCGAAATCGACGATTGCCGCGATGTGCTCGTCACGGAACATGACGTTGTGCGGCTTCAGGTCGCGGTGGAGGATGCCCGCCTGGTGGATCGCCTCCAGCCCCTTGGCGAGCTGCGCCAGGATCTTCAGCGCCTGCATCGGGTCCATGCAGATGAGCCCCACTTCTGTATCCAGAGAGGCTCGGAACACGCGTCCGCAAACCGTTCAGTCAAGTTGCAGTTTCAGCCTGCGGACCACTGCCGTCCACTTTTCGGTGTCCGCCTTGATTCTCGATGCGGCCTCTTCCGATGTGCCTCCGACCGGCTCGAAGCCCTGTTTTCTCAGCTTCTCGCGCAGATCTGGGTGGTCTCTGATCGCCTTCGCGATGTGGTCCTGCAGGAGGACCACCACGGTGTCGGGGGTCGCCGCAGGCGCGAGCACGATTGTCGCGAATTCCGCAGTTGACTGTGGATACCCAGCCTCCCGAATCGTCGGAACGTCGGGCGCAGTAGGCGAACGGTTGGCTCCGGAAACTGCGAAGGCCCTGAGCTTTCCGGATTTGACGTACGGCAACACTCCCGCTGTGGCCAAAAACGCGGCTTGCACCTGACCGCCGATCAGATCGGCGACCGCAGGCCCGTTGGCCTTGTAAGGGATGTGAGTCATCCGAAAGCCCGCGTGTTGGAGCAGAAGTTCCATGACCAGGTGGCCTGCGCTCCCGTTGCCGCCGGATGCATAAGCAAGGCTCTGCGTCTTTGCGAGAAGAATCAACTCCTCGATGTTCTTCGCCGCTATGGAAGAATGCACGACCAGCATCTGGTCGTTGATCGTCACGGTCGAGATCGGCCGGAAGTCCTTTTCCGCATCGAAGGGTAGCTTCCTGTATAGAGCCGGATTGACGGTGAGCGTGGTAGCGAGCGTAAACAGCAATGTGTATCCATCCGGCGCGGATTTCGCCACTGCGTCAGCTGCGATGTTGTGGCTCGCGCCCGCCCGGTTCTCCATGACAAACGGCTGATGCAGGCTCGCCGCTAATTTTTCGCTCACGGTGCGAGCCACGAAGTCCAACGGGCCTCCCGCGGTGGAGGACACGATCACCCTGACCGGCTTTAACGGGTAGGCCTGGGCGTGGGCACCGCTCACGATGGCGGACAACGACAGCACGAGCGCGATACACACGGGGAATCTCACGGTGTTTGCTTGCAGAATCGACCTGATCACAATCGCGATCACACTACGCGGATAAGCCCACTGCGCCAGACCGATTTGAGTCCTCACGTTTTTGCCCGTTCACCTGAAGGTGGTCCGAAATTCGGATGACTGTGTCTCCTACACCAGGACGACACGTTCAATAGTGCCTTCGACGCGAATGCCGTGCCGCCACTGACGGGAGAAGGGGGTGAGCGGGCGCATGTCCGGGGCCGCAAGCCACAGCCTCCACAGTCGCCGCTTCCTTGACGGCTCCGGCCAGTCCTGGAAGTCCGTTCGAGAGTGAAGCACAACTGAATTATTTAGAAACTGCATGTCACCAGGCTCGAAAACCATCGCATAGTGCAGCTCTTCGCAGACTGCCTTCGTCAGCTGCAGTGCCTCGAATTGCCGCGCCGTCATCGGCGGTGCGCCCGGCAGAGCGTGACCCTTCTCCATGTGCTTGGAGCCGAATGAGGTGCACAGGTAGCCGTCGAGAAAGTTGAACACCGGGCTCTCGTAATACGGGTTCTCGTGCGGATTGACCTCGGCGTGCTTTGTCCAGCAATAGGGTTGCGAAAGTTCCTCGATCAGATCCCGACGGCGCCTCAGTACCTCGTTGTAGACAGCGATTGAGCTTGTTAGCTTCGAAATCCCGCCGGACTTCGCCGTCTGCATGCACAACAGGCCGACGATGTTTGCGTGGTCGGAGTGGTAGTCCATGGCCGCGTTGGTTTGGTAGCCGCGGTGCTGCGGATTGGCATAGTCCTTTCCAAGGTCGACGACGTGACCAATCATGTCGCCTATGGGATTGTTGGTGACTGCATGCCCGAGATGCCGCCCAATCCCCCAGTAGATCGCTGCCGTCTCAAAAGACGTCAGATCGTCTATCGGGAGACCCCGAACCAGCGTCAGTCCCAATCCATCGCGTAGAGCCGTCTTTATGTTGCCGAGCGGACCAGCAAACTCGCCGAGGTCGAAATCCCACACCGTCGTGCGGAGAAGTGAATTGGGATCTGATCCGAATCTATCGCGAGTCTTAACCGCCATCGCTTTCAGGCTGGCGATTTCGCCGCCGCTCAGGCGATGCATCCAGTCGTTGCGCGCGGCAAGTTCCGATCCGGTCCAGTCCGCCGGGTCGATGGCCGCTTCCCCGCAAACCGCCAAATTGCGTTTCACTGCTGTTTCAGCCTGTATCATTATACGAACCCCTAGCTGTACAAAAGCGATAGAAGGAAATTCAATCCCGCTCTTTTCGCGCGTCTGGCCGATTGTGACGGTTTGGCGCTGATTCAGCGCTCCGGAGCACTACGCTGAGAGCATTTTGCGCGTTCGCCTGGCCGATTGCAATGCCGGTTACGTCTCCATAACTCCGCTTTAACTGATGTCCTGACCGCCACGGTAACCACGCCCAGACGCGGAACTAGTTCTCCTATGTGGCTGGGCGTTATCTGCCTCTTTTAACACTGACCAGATTTCTTAGAGCGGAAATATTCGCCCTTTTGGGG
>SHXF01000047.1 GCA_009693435.1 Betaproteobacteria bacterium
AGGTAGAAAAAGCAGAGAAATCGTCAAATAAACGGTCGGTAGCGAGTAATTTCATGCCTATCGCATATTTCATTCCGCAGTGGAGTGAATCACCTCTGTGCTCAAATGCCAACTGCTAAAATTGAAAAAATCACAGCCTCTCAGGCGCGCCGCCGCCACGATGGGCGAGCCGAAAACCATCCGTTATGTGTCAGAGGGCAACGGCTGGACCTTCGGCCAGGCGTTCGTGCCGGGCGCACCCTGGCCCAAAATCGCCGTGCACAACCAGATCCGCACCATCAACTACGACACCGGTTCGATGCGCCAGGAGATCACCTTCAGTCGTGCCGAGCCCAAGGGCGGCGGCGGCTATCCGCTTTCCGGACAGGTAACCAACAATGAGTTCATCAGCGGTGGCTCCGCCTGGAATGTGGTGGGGAATAATCCGGTGGCAGGTCCCCGCTTTATCGCCGACCGCGTACACCAATTGTGGACCACGCCCCACGGCGTTCTCAAGGCAGCGCAGAGAAACAAGGCCACGGTCGAGTTCCAGACCAAAGGCGGCAAGTCCCTGGCGGCGGTGAGTTTCACCGAACCCGGGCGCCTCACCGCCACGGCATACTTCAATGAGGCCTTCCTGCTGGAACGTGTCGAATCGCGCCTGCCGGATCCGGTCATGGGCGAAGCGGCAGCGGTCACGAACTACTCGGAGTATCGCGACACGGGCGGGGTGAAATTCCCGATGCGCATCCAGCAGTCGCAGGGCGGCCATCCCACGCTGGACGTTATCGTCAAGGAGGCCCAACCCAATGTGCCGGCTGACATCCAGGTGCCTGAAGCAGTGGCGAAGGCCACCGACCGGATCACCAGCGATAAGGTGGCGGACGGTGTCTGGTTCATCGCCGGTGCCTCGCACAACAGCGTCGCCATCGAAATGAAGGACCATATCGTGATGGTCGAGGCCCCGCTCAACGACGGGCGCAGCGGGCCGGTGATCGATCAGGTCAAAAAGCTCGCGCCGGGCAAGCCAATCCGCTTCGTGATCAATTCGCATCACCACTTCGATCATACCGGGGGCATCCGCACCGCTGCCGCCGCAGGCGCGACCATAGTCACCCAGGCGGCAAGCAAGGCGTATTTCGAAAAGAACCTGGCGACCGCGAGCCGGATCAATCCGGACATGCTGGCCAAGTCGGGCAAGAAGGGCAAGGTCAGAGGCGTCGGCGACAAGCTGGTGATGGGAGACGGCACGCGCAGCATTGAACTGCATCGCATTCAGGGCAGCCAGCACACCGACACCTTCCTGATTGTCTATCTGCCCAAGGAAAAACTGCTGGTCGAAGCCGACGCCTACACGCCGGCGCCACCCGATGCCAAGCCGCCTGCGACCCCCAATCCATACCATGTCAACCTGGTGGAGAACATCGAGCGCCTGAAATTGTCGGTCGATCGCATCCTGCCGCTGCACGGGCGCGTCGTGCCCGTCGGCGATCTTTACACGGCGATCGGCAAGAAACGCTGATCGCGCGTTAGTCAGCCCCAGCCCCAAGCCGCGCGCGGCTTGGGGCTGTTTTTTTTCCGCTCTGGCCGCCCTGAATCCGACCGCGCATTCGCCCCAAAATGCGCGCTGCGATTCCCGGTAACATGGATATCGGGACCAGACGTTGGAACATATCGGGACCAGACGTTGGAATCAGACACTGGAACGTTCGACTGTCCGACCAATGACGGCTTTGCGCGATGACCCTGTCGCCGCGGTCGCGAGCCTGCAAGGAGACAAATCATGGGTCATGCCGATGTGATGGAAATGCGCGCGAAACCGAACCTGCTGCCCACATTGCCTGAGCGGCTGCACCACCTTGCCTATGTCGTTCGCGACCAGGAAGTGAACCGGAAATTTTTCGAAGACCTGCTGGGCATTCCGCTGGTCGCGACCTGGTGCGAGAAAGTGTTCAACAAGGACCTGGGCCGCGAAATCGAGTATTGCCACACCTTCTTCGGCGTGGGTGACAGTGGCGCGCTGGCGTTCTTCCAGTACGCCGACGAATCGCTCTACGAAGAGCCGACGGTGAATCCGGTGAAGATGAGCGGTTTTCGACACGTCGCTTTCAAGGTGGGCCGCGCCACCTTCGATGAACTCGACCGGCGCATCACGGCAGCGGGCATCGCCAAACGCATCACCGACCATGGCTATTGCCTGTCCTTGTACGTCATCAGTCCCGACAAGCTGCGCGTGGAGTTCACCGTCGATCCGCCCGACATCGCCAAGATCGATGCCATGCGCCGCGCCGATGCGCACGCGGAACTGGCGCGCTGGCTGGCGGGGGACCGACGTACCAATAACGACGATCGGCCCTGAACCGTTCCCGGCAATCGTGTTGGCAGGTTCATAGGGTCGCAGTCACAGGTTGGGCTGAGCCCAACGGCCGATGCCCAACATGCTGGTTGCGATGACCGTGTTGGGCATCGCTGCGCTCAGCCGAGCCTACGCCCTACGAACCTACGAGCTACGAGCCTACGAGCTACGAGCCTACGATCCTACGAGCTACGAGCTACGAGCCTACGACCCCGCGATCTGCGCGCAGGCGAAGCCTGGCCACAGACAAATGGAATTTTTCCGCAATTCTTATAGTGAGTTTTGAATGACGAACACATTGCTTCCCACCACCGTCGTCGGCAGCTACCCCCAGCCAGACTGGCTTATTCTCCGCGAGACACTCGGTGCGCGCGTGCCGCGCATCCGGGCGAAGGAAATCTGGCGCGTCGACGAGCCCTTTCTGGAGCAGGCGCAGGACGACGCCACGGTGCTGGCCATACGCGACATGGAACGTGCCGGCATCGACGTCATTACGGACGGTGAGATGCGGCGCGAGAGTTATTCCAACCGGTTTGCGACCGCGCTGGAGGGGGTGGATGCCGACAATCCCGGCACCACCATCAGCCGCACCGGGGGCAAGAGCGTGGTGCCGAGAATCGTCGGCCCCATCAAGCGCCGTTATCCAGTGGAAGTGCGCGATGTGCAGTTTCTGCGCGCGAATACCGATCGCATGATCAAGATTACCCTGCCCGGCCCGTTCACCATGGCGCAGCAGGCTCAGGACGAGTTCTACAAGGACGAAGAAGCTCTCGCCATGGCCTACGCCGCCGCGGTCAACGACGAGGTGCGCGACCTGAAAGCCGCGGGCGCCGACGTGATACAAATCGACGATCCCTGGCTGCAGGCCCGCCCCGAGCGCGCCGCGCGCTACGGGGTGAAGGCGCTGAACCGCGCGCTGCAGGGCATAGGCGGGCAGACCGTGGTGCACCTGTGCTTCGGCTATGCCGCGGCGGTGCGCGACAAGCCGAGCGGCTATTCCTTTCTGCCCCAGCTTGCCGATTGCACGGCGACGCAGATTTCGATAGAAGCTGCCCAGCCCAAAATCGATCTGGGCGTGCTCAGGGAACTGTCCGCGAAAGCGATCATGCTGGGCGTCATCAGCCTTGCGGAGGCCACCGTGGAAAGCGCGGAGGAAGTCGCGGCTCGCATCCGGGCCGGACTCAAGCACGTCGCCGCCGAACGCCTGGTGCTCGCGCCTGACTGCGGCATGAAATACCTGCCGCGCGCCGCGGCGTTCGGCAAGCTGCAGTCGCTGGCGGCGGGTGCGGCGATAGTGCGGCGCGAACTAAGCTGATCGCCGGCGAGAGTCACGGGTCGTCGCAAGGCATTGCAGCTGATTGAAGAAGTATGCAATGAACCCCGCGCAGCGCGCTTCCATACAACGCTGGACGACGAAACCAATCCGGTGGGGGCGGCCAATCGGCCAGGGTGGCGGATCGCGCGCCATCGAGACGCGCATCCGGGCGAAGCGCAGGGACATCCTTGGGCGCTGAGAATCGATTCGATACTTTGCCCGCGGGGGCCAGGTAACCTGCAGCATCGTTTCACTGCTGCGCGCTGAGACCCGCCTTCTTGCCCGCGTCTCCCCATTTCCTGAGGTCGGCCTCGATGGCGGCGCTCACCTGCGCCGGCTCCCACCACAACACATCGACACCGATTGATTGCAGGGTGCGCTTGTTGGCTGCATCTTCGTTCAGTTTTTTCAAGGCGTCGCGCACCTTGCCCAGGATTGCCGCGGGCGTGCCCACCGGCGCAAGAACGGCGAACCAGGTGGTCACGGTGAGTCCTGGCCAGGTATCCGCCAGCGGTTTCAGTTCCGGCGTGAGCGCAGAGGGTCTGGCGCCGGAGGTTCCGACCGCGATCAGCTTGCCGGCGCGCACCTGCGGCAGGCCTTGCGTGATCGGACCGCAGAACATCGACACTTCTCCGGTTACGGCCGCGAGGATGGCCGGGGCCGACCCCTTGTAAGGAATATGCCGCATGTCGACGTTCGCAGCCGACTTGACGATTTCGCCGCACAAGTGCGCGGGTGAGCCGATGCCTGCCGATCCGAACGTCAGGCTGCCGGGTTTCGCTTTAGCGGCGGTCACCAGGTCAGCCAGTGTTTTGATGCCCAGCGTCGGATTGACCACGAGCATGAGAAGCGTATCCGCGACGCCGGCGATGGGCACGAGGTCCTTGCGCGGATCGTAGGGAATTTTCAGCACGTTCGGCGCCTGCACCAGCGGCAAGTCGGTGGTGAACAGCAGCGTGTAGCCGTTGGGTTCGGCCTTCACCACCGCGTCGGCGCCTATGGTGCCGGTTGCACCGGCGCGATTGTCCACGATGACGGGTTGACGCCAGGCGTCGGACAATTGCTGCGCGTAGAGCCGCGCCATGATGTCTATGGGTGCGGTCGCGCTCGCCGGCACGATGAAGCGCACCGGGCGGCTTGGATAGCTGTCTTGCGCGAGTGCCGGACCTGCGGCGATGCCAATCAGCGACAGAACGACCCGCAGCAGTGGCGCGCGCGCCACGGTAGTCATGTCAGGTGACCGCGGGGATCACCACCCCCGTCTCCCGTGCGTACGCGTTCCAGGCCGCCACCAGCTCCTGCAGTTTCGCCGGTTCCTTCGCACTGAGGTCGGTGGTTTCGCCGGTATCGTTGGCAAGATTGAACAGCAGCCAGCGATTGACCGGCAACTCGGGGGCGATGTTCTTTGCGGCGCTGGGCAGGTACACCACCTTCCAGTCCCCCTTGCGCAGGGCGCGGCCGTACGCCAACTCCCAGCCGATCTCCTGCTCGGGCGGATGGACTTCGGCGCTGCGTCCGGCCAACAGTCCGGCCACCGAGGAACCGCGCATCGCCAGCTTGTCCGGCGCGGGCGCCGCATCGATGCCGGCGAATTCCAGCAGCGTCGGCGCGAGGTCGGTCACGTGGATGAAGCCCGCGGCTTCACGCCCGCCCGCGACGCCCGGGCCGGCGGCGAACGCGCAGGTGCGCACCCCGCCCTCGGTGGTGTAGCGCTTGAACAGGAAGAAGGGCGCGGCCTGGGCTTCGGCCCAGCGCGGGCCGATGGAGGTGTAGCTGTCGGGGCGCCCGATGTTGTCGAACCGATTCACCGCATGCTCGGCAATCCACTCGCGCCATCCAGGCGAGTTTTCCCGCAACGTGCCGGAGGGGCCGTTGTCGGAAAGAAACATGATGAAGGTGTTGTCCAGCCGCCCGAGGCGATCCAGGGCCGCGACCACCCGCCCGACCGCGCGGTCCAGCGCATGCACCATGGCGGCGTAGATTTCCATCTTCCTCGCGTCCAGCGCGCGCTCGTCCGCCGTCAGTTCGCCCCACGGCTTACTGCCGAAGAAACCGGCGTGACGCACCTGCGCCACGGAAAGTCCCAGCTCGCGCATCCTCGCCATGCGCCGCTCGCGCAGCACTTCGGGCCCGTCGTCGTACTTGCCGCGATTCGCGGCGATCAGGTCGGCCGGCGCCTGCAACGGACAGTGCGGCGCGGTGAAGGCAAGGTAGGCGAAGAATGGCCGCTCGTCCTTCTCCGACTCGTTCAGGAATTCGATCATGCGATCGGCGAAGACGTCCGTGGAATAAGCGCCGGCGGGCAAACTCGCCGGCCGGCCATCCATCTGATAGAGCGCTTTTCCGTGAACGCCCGCGGTGGCATCTGTCTGGTCCGCGCCATAATGATTGTGCTCGCCCTGGAACAGCGCGAACGAGCGCTCGAATCCCTTCGCCGATGGCGGCGACTCGGCGTGAATGCCCAGATGCCACTTGCCCGACATCATGGTCCTGTAGCCGCCCTTGCGCAGGCGCTCGGCAATCGTGTCGGCGCGATCGTTCAGAAAGCCTTCGTAGCCGGGCTTGCCGCGTTGTTCCGGCGTGATGAGTTCGGCCATGGTGCCGAGGCCGACCTGGTGATGATCGCAGCCGGTCATCAGCATGGCCCGCGTGGTCGCGCACAGGGGAGAGGTATGGAAGTTGGTCAGCTTCGCGCCGCGCGAGGCGAGCGCATCGAGATTGGGTGTGACGATCTCGCCGCCGAAGGCGCCGAGGTCGGACCAGCCCATGTCGTCGACGACGATCAGCAGGATGTTGGGTCGCTTTGCAGTTGCATTCATGATCAGTCAGCCTTTATGTTTGCCTCTTTCGCAACGGCGGTCCAGCGCGCAATGTCGGTCGCGATGACTTTGGCGAATTCTTCGCCGCTCATCCCGGATGGATCGACACCCAGTCCGGCGAACCGCTCGCGCACGTCGGGCAATGCGATGATGCGCGCAACTTCGTCGTGCAGCCGCCTGACGATCGCGGAGGGCGTGTTGGCCGGCGCAAACAGGCCGATCCAGACGAGGAAGGCCATGTCGGGCACGCCCGCCTCGGCCATCGTGGGCACCTCCGGCCAGGAGGGATGGCGCGTTGCCGACGTCACGGCGAGCGCGCGCAGTCTGCCGGATTTTATCTGGCCCGCCGACGGGGGCGGATCGGCGAACGCGATGGTGATTTCTCCCGCAATTACGGCATTGACGAACTCGGCGCTGCTCTTGTAGGGGATGTGCTGGAAGCGGGTGCCGGTCTTCTGATTCAGCATTTCCGAGGAAAGCTGGAACAGCGCCGAGGTCGAACCGTAGTTGACGCTGGTCGGCCGCGATCTCGCGAATTCGATCAGTTCCCGGACGGTCCTGGCGGGGGATGTGCCGTTCACAACCAGAATCAGGGGAAACGAACCGACCATGGTAATCGGCGCGAAATCGCGCAATGTCGAGTAAGGCAGCTTGGCGTAGATCGCCGGATTGCTGGTCATGGGGCCGCTCGGCCCCACCAGTATCGTGTGCCCGTCAGGCGCGGATTTCTGCACGAACTCAACAGCAATGATGCCCTGCGCACCCGGCTTGTTTTCGACCAGCACCGGCTGGCCGAAGGTTTCGCCGAGCTTGGCTGCGACGACCCGTGCCACGATGTCGTTGCCGCCGCCCGCGGCAAACGGAATCACCAGGCGCACCGGTCGCGACGGATAACCAGTTTGTCCAGTCGCAGGATTGCACACGGCGGCGCACAACGCCGCGGCCACAGCCATGAATCGCCTCATTGCCCGCTCCTCCTTGCCGATCGAAACCAGCGAAGCGGGCAGTGTACGGTTCGCTAGGGGGTTCGGCAAACAGGGTTCAGCGATGGTGTTGTGCCGCGCCGGCTGAAAGCGCATGTGGTTGCAATTAACCCGCCGCCCGGTCCAATATAGCGGCGGATACCCGCCGCAGTGCCAGTCCAGCCGAAGGAGAATGCATCATGAATCAGGCCATCGTTGATCGACCCGCCAGCGTGCATGGCGGCGACCTGGTCGCCGCAATCAATTACACGCTGGATACCGGCGAGAAGCTGGTCAATGAAACCTTCGGCCCGAACAACATCCATCGCAAGAATAGCGGCACGCCGGACCCGCAGCCCGTGCGGGTGAGAAACGGCCGGCCGCTGGCCGCTAAATTCAAGCTCGATGTGAACGGCTTCGAATTCGTGGAGCACAAGACGGCGGTTGCGAACTTTTTCGATGCGGAAGAGCTGAAATCGGTTTACTACCGCGAAGTCGAAGCGCTTATAAAAAAAGTATCGGGCGCGACGCGCGTGGTGGTGTTCGACCACACGCTGCGATCGGGTGACGAGAACGAGCGCGAGGAGAAATTGATCCGCGAACCGGTGCTCTCGGTGCATAACGACTACACCGAATGGTCCGGGCCGCAGCGGGTGCGCGACCTGCTGCCGGACGAAGCCGACACGCTGCTCGCGGGACGCTTCGCCATCATCCAGGCGTGGCGCGCCATCAACCAGCCGATCGAGGCGGATCCGCTCGCCATCGCCGATGCGCGCTACCTCGACCCTGCCGACCTGCTGATTGCCGAGCGCCGCTTTCCGACCCGGGTGGGGCAGACTTACCGCATCCGCTACAACCCCGCGCATCAGTGGTTTTATTTTCCGCGGATGCGCCGCGACGAAGCGCTGGTGTTCAAGGTGTACGAGTCGTCCACCGACGGCCGCGCGCGTTTCACCGCCCACACTGCGTTCGCCGATCCAACCACGCCGCCGGGCGCGCCGGCGCGGCAGAGCATCGAGATTCGCACCCTGGCGTTTTTCGCCGCTTAGAAGGGTCATACGACCCGAACGGCGACAGCACTTACCCTCAGATGGCAGTAAGGACATCCGCAAAGGCAGACATATGATCGACTGGCAAACCACGCAGGTAGACGGAAAACCCATGCGCATCTATCTCGGTGCGCCGGTCGCGCCGGGCAGGCACCCGGGTGTGGTGATTGCGCACCATGCGCCCGGCCTCAACGGGCCGATACAGGACATGGTGCATCGACTGGTGCGCGAGGGCTACGTCGCAGCCGCGCCCGACCTATTCCATCGCCAGGAGGCCTGCCTGGAGCAACTCGAACGCACGAAACTGCTGCGGGATACGGAAATCATCGAGGACATCAACGCGACCGCGAGGCATCTCCAATCGCTGGGTGACCAGGTCGGGCCGCTCGCCGTGATGGGCTTTTGCATGGGCGGTCGCGTCGCCTATCTCGCAGCCTGCACCAATGCCGATTTTCGCGCCGCGGCGGTGTTCTACGGAGGCAATATCATGAAGGCGGCCGGCAATGGCCCCAGTCCGTTCGAGCGCAGCGCGCAGATTGCCTGTCCCGTGATCGGTTTCTTCGGCGCCGAAGACACCAATCCCTCGCCGGACGACGTGAAAGCCATCGATGCCGAGCTCACACGGCTGGGCAAATGGCATGAGTTTCACACCTACAACGACGCCGGCCACGCCTTTCACAATTTCGCCACCGAGCGCTATCGCGATCGCGCCGCGCGCGCGTCCTGGGGAGAGCTGGTGGCGTTTTTCGATCACGTGCTGAAACGCTGATCAGTCGGCCTACGCGATCACCAGCGCGCGCAACTCCGCGAACGTCATGATTCTCGGGTAGCAGGAAGAGAAGAAGGCTTGTATTTTTTTGTCGTTTTCCGTCCAGGAGCATCCAGTGAGCAAAACAGTTTAACTATCGCGATGTCTGGCGTTCGTGTGTGTTGCCGTTGGCTCCCTCGTTCATTCACCTGTGTTCGCCCAGGAGAGGGTTCCAAAAAAGGAGTTCCTGAACCCGCCAACGTTATTCGCGCCGGGCGGATTTACCAACGCTGTGACCGTCGTTGGCGGGAAGACGATTTATGTCGCCGGGCAGGTGGCATTCGATCCCAAAGGACAGATTATCGGCAGGGGCGACCTGCGAGCGCAGTTCAGGCAGACCTACGAGAACGTGAGGGCGGCTCTGGCTGCGGCGGGCGCGACGCCGGCGGACGTGGTCAAACTGAACACCTACGTGGTGAACTGGGATCCGGCCGTCCACCGCGCGATCAACCGGGATGAGCGTGCACGCTTCTTTACGGACCGAATCCACCGGCCAGCACCACGGTGGGCGTGCAGGCCCTGGCGCTCGAAGGATTGCTGGTCGAGATCGAGGTGGTCGCGGTGGTGAGGGAATAGCCGGCGTACCGGCCACAGCTGCCACTGGACGACAGTCCGCAAAGCTGCCGCGGGGCGGCAAGTATCGATTCGCAACGACAGGCGAAAAATGAATTAGAGTGGTGCTTCTGTCTCGCACAAAGGAGCGGCAATGGCGGAAAAACTGGATATAGGGGCAAGCTTTCCCAAGCTCACGCTCAATCTCGTCGGCGGCGGCACGCTGGATCTGCCCGACGGACTGGATGCGAAGTACCGGATCGTGCTGTTCTATCGCGGACACTGGTGACCGTACTGTCGCCGGCAGTTGGCCGGCTTCCAGAATGCATTGCCCGAGCTTGAATCGCTCGGTGCGAAGGTCGTAACCGCCAGCGTCGATGCGATCGACAAGGCGGGCGAAGTCGCCGCAGGATTAACGTTCCCGCATGGTTACGGCGTGACCCGCGAGATCGGCAGTCTGCTCGGCGCCTGGTGGGAGGACAAGCGCAACTTCATGCAGCCTGCGGAATTCATCCTCGATGAAACCGGCAAGGTGCTCGCGTCCAGCTACAGCGCCGGTCCGCTCGGTCGCATGGACGCGGCTGACGTGGTGAAGCTGATCAAGCTGTACGAGGCACGCAAGGCGGAAGCGAAGAAAGCCTGAGCTTCGGCGCCGGAAGTCTGCCTCCCTCTCCGTTCAGGAGAGGATCGCTTTGCCTCCCCCTCCGGGAGAGGATCGCATTGCCTCCCCCCTCCGGGAGAGGATCGCTTTGCCTCCCCCCTCCGGGAGAGGATTATTTTGCTTCCCTCTCCCTCCGGGAGAGGATTGTTTTGCTTCCCTCTCCCTCCGAGAGAGGATTGTTTTGCTTCCCTCTCCCTCCCAGAGAGGATTGTTTTGCTTCCCTCTCCCTCCGGGAGAGGATTGTTTTGCTTCCCTCTCCCTCCGGGAGAGGATTGTTTTGCTTCCCTCTCCCTCCGGGAGAGGATTGTTTTGCTTCCCTCTCCCTCCGAGAGAGGATTGTTTTGCTTCCCTCTCCCTCCGGGAGAGGGACAGAGGGTGAGGGGAAATCCGGCACAGCGCCACAGATGTCCCTCAGAAAGCGCCGAAAATGCCGGCACGTTCGCCTCAATCGACCTCCTGATTAGTGACAAAGCTCAGCAGGCTCATCCTTTGAGCCACTGAGTGTGGAAAATGGGTTCACCCACACAGGAGGTGAACCATGGCGATGAATGGAGTGCAGTTTCAACCCGGGCTTTCGATGGCCGAATTTATGAGCCGGTACGGCAGCGATGAGAATTGCGAGGTGGCGCTGATCGCCTCGCGCTGGCCCAAGGGCTTTGTATGTCCGTCGTGCGCATGCGGTAACAGTAGCTCGTTTCGACGTGAGGGCCGGCTGTATTTCCAGTGCACCGAGTGCCGGCACCAGTGCAGCGTGATCAGTGGCACGATCTTCGAGGCGACCAAGCTGCCGCTGTCGCGCTGGTTCCTGGCGATGCATCTGCTGACCCAGTCCAAGAACAACGTCGCGGCACTCGAACTCATACGCCATCTGGGCGTTTGCTACAAAACTGCCAGGCTCATGAAACACAAGCTGATGGAGGTCATGCGAGAGCGCGAGGACACGCGCCAGCTCGAGGGCCGGGTGGAGATCGACGACGCCTACCTCGGGGGCGAGCGCACCGGCGGCAAGGTTGGGCGCGGCTCGGAGAACAAGGTCCCGTTTGTCGCCGCGGTGCAGACCACACCCGACGGGCAGCCGCAGTTCGTGTGCCTGCGCCAGCAGCCGTTCACGAACGAGGCGGTGGCGATCTTCGCAGCCCTCTCGATCGCGCCCTTGGCCACCGTGGTCTCCGACGGACTGTGGTGCTTCGGTGCCGTCCAGATCGTAGGCGCCGAGCATGAGCGCGTCGTCACCGGTGGCGGCAAGCTCAGCGTCGGGTTGCCTCAGTTCCGCGCAGTCAATACGTTCCTGGGCAACCTCAAGCGTTCCCTCCGCGGTACGTACCACGCCTTTGACTTTGCCAAATACGCCCATCGCTACCTCGCCGAGGCCCAATATCGATTCAACCGTCGATTCAATCTGTGCTCCATCCTGGCTCGCTTGATTCGCGCTGCGTGCCTCACAATTCCAACCCCTGCCTCTGCCATTCGTGCGGCTGAGGTAGGTCGCTAATCAAGAAGAATTATCGGAGCATAGCCAATAAATACGGTTCAATACAGACAGTTTATGTATTTGTACTGTTACAGTGTAGGGGTTAAATGTCCCGTTCAACGGGTGGAATGCGGTCGCGATTGTTTTGGTGCTACATTGCAGGCCACAAGAACTTCGCCCGGGTCTCGCCCGGGTCTCGCTCGCTTGCGATCGGCTTCAATTGCGCACGATGGGCGGGGACCGACCGCGGACTTTTCCGGCAAGGATGCCTGTCATGACGCAATATGCCGCGCCACCGGCCGCTGCCACCGACGTTCCAGTCCATTGCCCGATATGCGCGCATAGCGTTGTCGTGGCGCTGTTCGACGGCAGCCTGCAACCGCTGGCCACACTGGGCTGGCCGCAGTCGGCTGCCGAAGCCCGCGCGATGCGGCGCCACCCCCACGACTTCGTGCAGTGCCCTGCATGTTCCCACGTGTGGAACCGGTCATTTCACTACGAAGCAGTGCCGTACCGGAACAACCCGAACCGGATGTTCAACCAGGGTCTCCATTGGCAGGGGCATCTTGCGCACACGCGCGACCGCTTGCTGGCGCGCTTGCCCGACGCACCCGCAATAGTGGAGATCGGCTGCGGTGAAGGCCATTTCCTGCGCGGTCTGGCCGACGCGCGCAACAGGCGGGGGCGGTTCGTCGGCTTTGATCCGAACGCGAGCCCGCAAACGGGACTCGGGGTGGAATTCAACGCGCGCTTGTTCGAGCCGCTCGTGGACATGCCCCGTTACGCCCCGGATGCCGTGATCATCCGCCACGTGCTGGAGCATCTGACCCACCCCGCGGTGTTGGTCGATCAGCTGGCCTGGGGTGCGGCGGCACTGGACAAGCCGTGCTGGTTGTTCGCCGAAATGCCGTGCATCGACCGCGTATTCGAGACCGACCGGCTGGTTGATTTCTACTACGAGCATGCGGCGCATTTCACCACGTTGTCCTTCAGCACCCTGATGGCGCGCGCGGGAGAGGTTGCCGAGGTGGCGCATGGCTACGATGGCGAGGTCGTGTACGGGCTGGTGATGCTCGGTGTTCCGGCGGCTGCGCGGGAGCGAGCCCGCGTGGCGCAAGCCTACGAGCGCCGCACCGTCGAGAGCCGCGCTACGATCCGCGCCCAGCTCGACGCGCTCGCCGCCAGCGGCGCCCGGGTGGCGATATGGGGCGGCACGGGCAAGTCCGCGGCATTCATCCACCAGTTCCACGCCGACGCAGCGCGCTTTCCGCTGGTGGTCGATTCCGATCCGGACAAGGCCGGCACATTCGTGCCGGGCAGCGGGCAGGAGATCATGTTCCGCGACGTGCTGAAGCGCGTCCCGGTCGATGTGGTGATCATCACCACCCAGTGGCGCGCGCAGGACATCGCGGCCGAGATGGCGCGCGAAGGCATTGTCGCTGCGCAGGTGCTGGTTGAGCACGGCGGCCGGCTGGTGGCATTCCAGCCGCACGCAATGCCGCTGTCGGGCGAGGCATGATAGCTCGCCGCCCGCCGGAACTGATGTCAACCAAGCCGGGTATGCCACTTGTCGACGGAAATCGATAACACGCTGCAGCGCGCTTTCGCGTTGCACCAGCAAGGCGAGCTTGCCGGGGCTGCGGACCTGTATCGCGAGATTCTCGGTCAGGCGCCCGATCACTTCGACGCGCTGCATCTGCTGGGGGTGGTCGATGCCCTGCGCGGAAACCCCGAATCAGCGGTGGGTTTGATTCGCCGGGCGATCGAACTCGATGCGGGCGTTCCCGAAGCGCACTCGAATCTCGGCAACGCGCTGGGGGAACTCGGACGCCACGAAGAGGCGCTGCAATGTCACGAGCGCGCGCTGCAGCTGAACCCGGGTTCCGCAGAGGGGTCCAACAGCCGCGGCACTGCGTTGCAGGCGCTGGGCCGCGACGCCGAGGCGCTGGCGAGCTTCGATCGGGCGCTGCAACTCAATCCCGATCACGTGGACGCGCTCTGCAACCGCGGCAAAACACTGCATATACTCGAACGCAACGAAGAAGCGCTCGCAAGCTACCAGCGTGCGCTGCAGCTGCAGCCGCGTCACGCGCAGGCGCTGTTCGGTCGCGGCAACGTGCAGGGGAGCCTGGTACGCCACGAGGAGGCGCTGGCGAGCTACGAGCTGGCGCTGGCGAGCGCGCCGGACTTTGCACAGGCGCTGAATAACAGGGCGGTGGTATTGCTGGTCCTCGGCCGCCGCGAGGAGGCCATGGCAGGCTTCGAGCGGGCGGTAGAGATCGACCCTGAATACGTGGAAGCACACTGCAACCGCGGCTTCGCCCTGCACGAACTCGGGCGCCCCGAAGAGGCGGTCGATAGCTATCTGCGCGCGGCCAAGCTTCAGCCCGATAACCTGCAAAACCTGATCAACGCGCGTCTCATGCTGCCCATCATTCCCGCGAGTGTCGAGGCGATAGGCGCATGGCGGGAGCGCTATCGCGCGGGTATCGCGGCACTGATGGACGCTCCGAGAATGCTGAATGGTTTGAGTCTGAATCCATGCGTGTTCTACCTCGCCTACCACAACCTGGAAAACAGGCCGGTGCTGGAGGCGCTGTGCCGCTTCTTCCGCGCGCGCGTTCCGGTTCTGGAATTTGCCGCACCCCACATCGAGGATTGGCGACCGCCGGCAAGCGCCGGCCGGCGGATCCGGATCGGATTTCTTTCCGAGTATTTTGGCAACCATACGATCGGCATGCTCTACAGGGGATTCATCCAGCACCTGGATCGCGCCCGCTTCGAAGTGGTGCTGATGCATACCACCAAGTCGATGCGCGATTCGTTCCGCAACGATGTACTGAATCCGCTGGCCGACCGCGTTGTCGTGCTGCCCGCGATCGTAGAGAGCAAGCTGCAGGCAGTGGCCGCGGAAAAGCTGGACGTGTTGTTCTACCCCGACATCGGCATGAGTATGTCCACCAACCTGCTGGCCTACGCGCGCCTCGCTCCGGTGCAGGCTGTGAGCTGGGGTCATCCGGAGACCACGGGGCTGGACAGCATGGACTACTTCGTTTCGGCGGGCCACATCGAACCGCCAGGCGCCGAGGCGCACTACACCGAAACGCTGGTCCGCCTGACCCGGCTGCCGTGCTTCTATGTGCCCCCGCCCATTGCCGCGCAACCCGCAACCCGGGCGGCGCTCGGTTTGCCGGAAAGCGGCACGCTGTACGGCTGTCCGCAGACGCTGTTCAAGATCCACCCGGATTTCGATCCGATTCTGGAGGCTATTGCACTGGGGGATCCCGAGGGATGGATCGTGTTTATCAAGGGGCCCTATCCCGCATGGGCTGAACTTCTGCGCCTGCGCTGGTCAAGAAGCTGTCCGGCGCTCCTGGAAAAGGCGGTATTCCTGCCGGGCATGTCGCGCGACCGCTTCCTGCAGTTGATGCAGAACATGGACGTGCTGCTCGACCCGATTCACTTCGGCAGCGGCAATACGCTCTACGAGGCGATGGCGCTCGGCATACCGGTCGTGACCTGGCCGGGTCGATTCATGCGCGGCCGTATCGTCGCGGGCGCCTATGCGCAGATGGGTGTGGCCGGCGCGCCGGTCGCGTCCCGGCTGGAAGACTATGCGCCGCTCGCCTTGTCGCTGGGCCGCGATCCGGAACGGCGACGGCAGTTGCGCCAGGCATTGCAGGATGCGGCGCGACGCGAACTGTTCGCGGATATGCGCACGGTGCGCGAGTTCGAGTTGTTCGTGGAAGCGGCCGTGATCGCGGCTGGTCGCGGAGAGAAACTGCCGGCAGGCTGGCGGCCGGATGTTGCCGCTGGGTAGCAGTGGTGTCGTGCTGCATCAGCATTGCCGCATCGGCAACCTTGGGACGCGATTCGGAATTTGCCCTCGCAGGATTGACCTCGATTCGCTAGCGGTAGGCTTCTTCCAGCGGATCCTGCAGCGGCAGTTCCTGCCGGAAGTGCGCTTCCTTCACGCTGTCGCCCTTGAACGTGACCACCAGGCGCTTCTGCCGTCCTCCCGTCGGGTTGTTGCGGTCGAATTGCCCGAACAACTTCCGCGACTCGTAGCCAAAGCCGCCACCCTCGTAGTAGGCGTAGGTCCAGACGTCGTCGTCACCCACGCGGCTCACCAGTGCGGGGCGCCCGAGCTTCGCGCGCACCTCGGCCTTGGTGGTCTCGCCGGGCTTGATCTGCTGGACCAGGGCATCGTCGAAATCCTGCCCCAGCCGGCTTGCGCATCCGGCTAGCGCAATTGCCAGCAGCACCGCAACGGCAGTCCTGGCAGCATGGGTCAATGTGTTCATACGTGCTCCTTCGCGCAAAGATTCACTGCGTACAGCGGCGACAAAAGTTCATGACGAGAGATCGCAAAAATCGAGCGTAACGATTGATCGTAACATCGGGCAACGGTCTATGCACGCCCAGCCTGGCACCCAGCCTGGCACCCAGCCTGGTATTAGAGGCAGCGTTCAGAATCCGACCGGCGGCCCCTGCCACGCGCCTGTTCGCGGCCGCGCGCGCGCGATCGCCTGGTCCGTTTCGCACCACCCGTCGCAAGCGTTGCGTCCCGGGAGGCGGCGCCAGACATTCAGCAGGCCCTTGCACTTCGCGTAGAAATCGAAAAATCGCAGTACCTTGCGGCGTTCGGCGGGACCCACCGGCTGACTGCTGCAGATGAGTTTGTCATCGCTCATGCCACGGTCGGTAAGCGTCACGGCGCCCCATGCCTTGACGCGTATCCGGCTGCCATAAGGCAGGCGCGGCCCGAGCACCACCGCATCGAGGAGATCCCCCTCCATGCCCAGGTACTGCGGCACCGAGCCATAGTTGAACGGGCAGGGCAGCGGCGAAATGAAGTCGATGCGGCCGGTCGACCCGCGCTTGAGAAAACTGCCGCGCGGGACTTCGATTATGACGTCCAGTTCAATCGGGTCCAGGATGTGCTCCGCGCGGTGAGATAGGGTGGCTGGTCGCATTGTGCCGGCCAGGGCCCGCTTATTCGATCACCCGGTTCGCCCGCAGCAGTACGGACTGCGGGATGGTGAGGCCAAGTGCCCTGGCGGTTTTCAGATTGACGACAAATTCGAATTGGGTCGGCTGCTCGATCGGCAGATCCGCGGGCTTCGCGCCTTTGAGGATCTTGTCCACGTACACGGCCGCGCGTCGAAAAACTTCCGCATCGTCGGTCGAATAGGACATGAGGCCACCGGCGTCGACCCAGCTGTGTCCTTCGAACACCGAAGGCAGCCGGTGTTTCAGGGCCAGTTCGGCAACGCGCTTCTGCTGGCTAAAGGTAGTGAAGTTCGTCACAGTGACGAACGCGCCTGCCCGTCCCCTGGTCGCGGCCTGAAACGCGCTTTCCAGGTCCGGTTTCGGACTTCGCGCTTCGAGGGACTGAAGCGACAGCTTCAGATTGCGCGCGGCAACCTCGTATTCCTTGAAACCTATTCTTGCGCTAACACTGTCCGGATCCCACAGTATTGCGACACGCGACAGTCGCGGCACCGACTCTGCCAGCAACTCCAGCCGTTTTCCGCTCAATTCCCGCTGCAGACTGTACAGACCCGTGATATTCGCGCCCGGACGCGCCATGCTATCGACGATTCCCGTGGCGACCGGATCGTCGTTGGACACCATGACAATGGGTATCGTTCGGGTTGCCTGCCGGGCGGCGCGGAGCACGCCCGAGGTTGGGACCACCAGCACATCCACTTTGAGTTGCACCAGTTCGTCTACGAGGATCGACGAGCGCTCGTTCTTGAATTCGGCGTAGCGATACTCGACCAGGATGTTTCTTCCCTCGATGTAACCGAGATCGCGCAGTCCTTGCCGGAATGCCTCCAGCAGCGGTCCGGGCGAGGCGGCGCTGCCACTCGCTGCATAGCCGACCCTGGGGATCTTCGCCTGCTGTGCCCTGGCCGAAAGCGGCGCCACGCCTAGCGCAAGAAGTGCAAGTACCGCGTCGCGTCTGTTCATCAGTTCCCCTGCCGGTCGGACCGGAAGGCCAGTCTACCTTTGATCGGCGGCTCAAGGATTGATGGGTCGATCGCGGCGGGCTGCCGGTCGGCTGCGGCATTCCCGGCAGCACGGCGCGGTTTCTTCAGCAACGTCCGCTGCCGGCTGAAGGTCGAGGGTAAGACTATGGGTATCGTCCAGGCGAAACCGGATATCAGTAAAGTGGCCATAAGTCCATTTTACTCATGAGTAAAATGGACTACTATCCATTTTATGACCACAAGTCGTTATCTGGAAATTCCCGTGTCGGACGCCCTGAAGCGCAAGATGGTCTTCGTTGGCGGGCCGCGACAGGTCGGCAAGACCACGTTTGCCCTGGGATTTCTTGGCAAGAACGCGGACGAAACGCATCCTGCGTATCTCAACTGGGATCATCCCGGCGTCCCGCCCAGACTGAGAAACGCGGAGCTTCCCGCCGGGGAATCATTGCTGTTGCTGGATGAAATACACAAGTACGCCCGTTGGAGGAACCTGCTCAAGGGAATCTACGACACGGAGAAATCCCGGCGCAAGATCATCGTCACGGGTTCCGCGCGGCTCGACTACTACAGGAAGGGTGGCGATTCCCTTGCCGGCCGCTATCGTTACTTTCGTCTGCATCCTTTTTCCCTCCGGGAACTGAACCGGAAGCCCACGCGCGCCGACCTGGAGGCGCTGCTGAAATTCGGCGGGTTTCCGGAGCCGCTATTCGCGCAGAACGAGGCGGAGCATCGCATCTGGCAGCGGGACCGGATTTCACGCGTGGTTCGCGAGGATCTGCGCGATCTGGAACACGTACGCGAAATCAGCCTGATCGAGCACCTGACCGACCTGCTGCCCTCGAAAGTGGGTTCGCCGCTTTCGGTAAAAAGCCTGTGCGAGGATCTGCAGATCGACCACAAGACCGCGGAGCGCTGGCTGCAGATACTGGAAAACATGTACGTCTGCTTCCGCATCCTGCCCTTCGGCGCGCCGCGCATCCGCGCCGTGAAGAAGGCAAGGAAGCTCTATCTCTGGGACTGGTCGGGTGTGGCGGGCGCGGGGCCGAGATTCGAGAACATGGTCGCTTCACAGCTCCTCAAGTTCTGCCATTGGCAGGAGGATACGCAGGGTCATGCCATGGAGCTTCGCTATCTGCGAGACACCGACAAGCGCGAAATCGATTTTGTCGTGCTCAAAAACAGGAAGCCCGTGTTCGCCGTCGAATGCAAATTGGGAGAACGAGCCATCGGCCCCGCGCTCCATTATTTTGCCGGGAGAACGCCGATTCCGCGCTTCTACCAGACGCATCTTGGCGAGAGGCACTTTGAAACCGGCAAGGTGACGGTATTGCCGTTCATCAAGCTGTGCCAGGAACTCGAGCTTCCCTAGAAATACGGACGCAAGCAAAGGCATGCGTACTGTCTGATTCCGGCATCAATCACCATGAAATTCCCACAAGGTGCGTTGGAATTTCATGGCGAATAAGTCGACCAGGGGCATCGGCAATATCCTGAATTTTGCCGGTTCATCCGGTTTCGCATCACGGCGCGGCGGCCGAACCCGGTCGATTTCCCGGCTGCAAAAAAGTTACACTTGTTGCGTGCCGCAGTACAACCAATCCCTCATCCAGTGGATCCCCGCTGCCTGCTCGCAGCGCACCCGGGCTATTGCGCTGTCGATGGCCGCGTCTATCCTTGCCGGTTGCGCCACCCTGGGCCTGGTCGGGAGCACGGTGCCGCCGTACCGTAGCGGGCAGACCTTTGTGAGAGGAACCTGCATTCCCGGGCCAGCGCGGGAGCCGTGCCCGTTTGCTTTCCACCTCGTCCGCGACGATGCCGACCATATCCTGCTGCTGAGCAGGCTGTCCGCGCGCGATGCCCAGGGCAAGGCATTGTTCACCGTCTCGGATTCGTTTGCGCCGATACCGATCGGGTCTGGCGACGCGCCACTGCTGGGATTGTGCGGACCCGGCCGGCATCCGGATGCGACGATATTTGCCGTCGTCGAAACGCACGGCGAGGCCGCATGGCGTGGCAGCGTGCGCTTTGCGCTCAAGGCGAATCTGGATCTGGCGCGTCTGGAGCGCATCGAAATTGCGGACCTGGCATGCTCGAACGGGGAAAGCGTCAATCCGTTCGGCGCGCAGCTCCCGATTTGAGTCTGTGCCTCGGCGCCCCCGGTTTCATTGCCGGCGCCGCTTCAATACGAATGGCAGGGCGCTGAACGTCATGGTCAGCACCGTTCCCACCGACATGATGATGACCATGGGCACGGGCGTGCCGTCGGCGATCGCGGTGTAGAACTGCACGAAGACGGCGCCTAGCGCGAAGTGACAGAACATGGCGACCCCCGACGCCGTGCCTGCCAGATGCGGCTTGACGCGAATCGCGCCGGCCTGGGCATTGGGCGAGATCAAGCCCTGGGCGATGCTGATCAGGCACCAGGGCACCGCCAGTATCGCGGGCGTGACGTAACCCGCCAGCATCAACACCGCCTGACCCGCCACCAGCACCACCATGACGAGGGCGCCCGTGAGCACCTGGGTCTCGATCGCCACGCGCCCGCTCAGCCTGCCCGTCATGTAATTCCCAAGCGCGTAGGCCGGGGGGAAAAGCATGAAGTACAGGCCGAACTCGGTCGAGGAACGGCCCAGATAGTCTTTCATGAGAAACGTCATCGCGGAGGCCGCGCCGACGAAAGTGCCGGAGGAAAATCCCGTGGCTAGAACGAAACCGACAAACGAGGGGTTGGACAGCAGCGAGCCATAGTTTCGCAACACGCTGTGCGACAGCGCGGCGCGCTCTGCGGGCGGATGCGACTCGCCGAGCACGCGCCAGGCCGCCGCGAGTATCAGGCCACCGCCCAGCAGGGCCGACCAGAGCACGCTGCGCCAGCCGAAATAGTCCACGAGCAGGCCGCCTATCAGCGGCGAGAACGTCGGCCCCAGGGTGGAGGCCATGGTCAGGTAGGAGATCGCCGTGACCAGGTGTTCGTGGCCGAAGCGGTCGCGCGCGATGGCGCGCGCGATGGTGACGCCGCAACCGGCGCCCAGTGCCTGTACCACTCGCCCGGCCAACAGGCTCTCCACCGATCCTGCCAGCGCCGATGCCAGGCTGCCGATGCAAAAGAGCGCGAGTCCGGATATCAGCACCGGACGCCGGCCATAGCGATCCGAAAGCGAGCCATAGGCAAGGGTGCTGAAGGCCATGACCAGCAACGCAATACTGAAGGTCGCCCCCACCAGGGCGTCGGAGGCATCGAAGGCCTTCTTTACCTCCGGCATCACCGGCAGGAACATGTGTATGGCCATGGTGCCGACCAAGGTGATGGCCAACAGGGTGAGCATGAATACGATGCCGGGGGCGCGCTGGGTCATGGCCAAGTATCGCATCGAGGCGGTGACCGCAACGGAGTTATGCGTCGAAAAATCGGTTGCAGGTCCTGGCGCACGGCGCGCGCAACTTCCGGTGCAGCGCGCATGTCGTGCCGATACGGGGATCGGCGCAGTCGGAGTCACATGCGGCTGGAGAAGCGGGGCTAGATACGGTAAAATGCCGTATTGCCTCTTGCTTGTTGAAAGCTCGCCATGAGCGTGACGGCCCGTTTCGACCTGAAGATGAATGCCGACGAAAAGGACGTGGTCGCGCGCGCCGCTGCGCTCATGGGCACGACCATGGCGGGATTCGTGCGCGCTGCGGTGAAAGAGAAGGCCATGGCCCTGCTGGATCGCGAATCGCGCGTCACCCTGTCGACGCGCGATTTCGCTGCGTTGACCAGGGCGCTGAACAGCCCGTTCAAACCCAATCGGGCGCTCAAGGGAGCATTGGCGGAGGCGGCAGCCAAAGTCCGTCGTGCTTGAAGAGCAGCCGCTTGATCAGGATCTTCACGACCGTGCAGGATTCACCTGCGGCGTCCCCGCGCTGGACGATTACCTGCGCCGCTACGCCGCTCAACACCGTCGCAAGGGTGTCAGCACGGTTCATGTGCTGGTGGACACCCGGGAGCCACGCCTGATTCTGGGCTACTACACTCTCAGTGCGGCCCAGGTGGACGCAGCCGATTTGAGTGATGCCGAAAGGAAGAGTCTGCCTCGCTACCCGGTGCCGTGCTTTCGTATGGGACGATTGGCGTGCCGTATGGATCGGCGAGGGCAAGGACTGGGGAAATTGCTCATCGGCTGTGCGGTGGAACGGTGCCTGCACGCCAGAAAGCAGGTCGCCGCGTATGCGCTTATCGTCGATGCCAAGAATGCTCAGGCGAAGGCATTTTATGAGCACTACGGCTTCAAGCCTTGCGTTGATGCTTCGATGACCCTTTACCTGCCGCTGGGATCGGGTTGATGCACACCGCGAGCCCTACCGGATTAACGACTCCCGGCAGCTAGGGGTGAGAGTGGCGATGCCCGACATTGACTCGCGCGAGCTGCTTGATTGGCGCACTTTGTGCACCCTTACGCTAGTGGCCGCAGACCGCATGACCATGCCATTGTCACATACCGGCCTGCGTCAGATTCCTATTGTGTCCACAGCTCTGAAAGCGGCACAGCCAGGATGCGCCGGTCCGCGGTCGGGAGCGTGCTCGTGCCCGCATACAGGATCATGCCACCCTGAAAATCCTTGCCGCATTGCTCGGCAAGGCGGCGCAGCCCATTGCCGTCGGCCGGCGTCACTGTCGCAGCGGTCTTCACTTCCACACCCCACGTGCGCCGGCCGCGCGTGATAACGAGGTCCACCTCCACCTGGTCCTTGTCGCGGTAGTGCCAGAAGCGCAGGTCCGGATCGGTCCACCCGGCCTGGGCGATGATCTGCTGCACCACGAACGATTCGGTCAGATGGCCGTAACGCTCGCGTCGCGCTGTCCAGTCTCCGGCTTCGAGCCCCGCGAGCGTTGCCGCAAGGCCGCTGTCAATCAAGTGGATCTTGGGTGCCTTGATGAGGCGTCTTGCTTCGTTCCGGTGCCAGGCCGGCAACCGCCGCAGCAGGAACAGTCGCTCAAGAATATTCAGGTACTGATCGGCGGTCTCCCGGCGCATGCCGAGTTGCGCACCCAGGATGGAAAGATTGAGCAGGCTGGCAGAGCGCAGGGCAACGATTTCAACGAGCCGGCCGAGTTCGGCGGCGTCGCGCACGCGGGCGATATCCGCGACGTCCCGCTCCAGCAAAGTGCGCAGATATTGCCGGTGCCATTGGCGCGCCCGATCGGGCGAGCGCAGTTGCGCCGGCGGATAGCCCCCGCGCAGGAGTC
Source organism: Betaproteobacteria bacterium (assembly GCA_009693435.1). The sequence goes on from SHXF01000047.1 coordinate 23,193, forward strand.
GCGCCTGCAACTGGCCGTGCGGCGCCGCCTCGATGCCACGAATGCGGGGCGTAACGCGCCCGGTCAGGAAGGCGTGAAGCAGCGCGCCGGGCTGGCGCTCCTTTTCGGACTCCGTCAGTGGATGCAAGTGGACGAACTCAATGCGGCCTGCGAGCGAATCGCCGGTCTTCGGCAACAGCAAAAGATCAGCGGAGCCCGTGAGGAGAAAGCGGCCTGGCCGCCGGTCGCTATCCACTGCCGCCTTGATCGCCAAGAGCAGGCCCGGCGCGCGCTGTATCTCGTCGAGTGTCACGCGGCCGGGAAGTGCCGCGATGAAGCCGACCGGATCCTCGCGGGCGGTGCGGAGCATCGGCTCCTCGTCCAGCGTGACGTAGGCGCGCTCGGGTGTGAGTGTGCGGACCAGCGTGCTCTTGCCCGACTGCCGCGGCCCCAGCAACGCGACCACCGGGGTGTCGCTCAGCGCCAGCTTCAGCGCGCGCCGGACGTTGCGGGGGTAGGCGGATTCGGCCATTTGCCGGCTAATGTACCGTCCAATTGCTGGTTAAGCAAGCGTCCAATTGCTGGTTAAGCAAGCGTCCAATTGCCGGTTTTCAGAGCGTCCAATTGCCTAGTTCGGGGCGCTGCGGCAGCGTCGGGAAGCAGCCGCGAAGCGCCAATGCCATGGGAGCGCTATGCGCCGCTTCACTCGATCACCCGGTCGGCCCGTATCAGCACCGACTGCGGGATGGTCAGACCGAGCGCTTTCGCCGTCTTGAGGTTGATCACCATCTCGAACTGGGTCGGCTGTTCGAAGGGCAACTCGCCGGGCGGCCTGCCTTTGAGAATGCGATCGACGAAGTTCGCTGCGTTGCGGAACATGCCGGTCGCGCTGAATCCGTAGACCGCGAGCCCGCCGTCGGCGACGAATGAATCGCTGGCGTAGATAGCCGGAATGCGATGGCGCGCCGCGAGATCCACGATCAACTTCGGCTGCGAGGAAAGCAGCGGCTGGTTCGCGACGATCAGCATCTGGGCACGCTGTGCCGCCGCCCTGGCAAACGCATCCGGCACTTCCTTCAGGCTGGTCACGTACAGGATATCGACACTGAGGCCGAGCTTTGCCGCGGCCGCCTGAAACAGTTTTGCGCTCTGCTCCCGGGTCGGACATCCCGAATAGCTCAGCACACTGACGCGCTTGGCGCCGGGAACGATCTCGCGCAGGATCTCCATGGTCTTCTGGTCGGAGACTTCCTGAAACAGGACATTGCCGGTGACATTGCCGCCGGGCCGCGCGAGACTGGCGGCAAACCCCTGCGACACGGGATCCCCCATCATCGCGGCCACCACAGGAATGGTGAGAGTCACGTCTCTGGTTGCCTTCACCATTTCCGAACCGTGGACGACGATGATCCGGGGACTGCTACGGGCAATCTCGTCCAGCAGCGCGGGCAGTCGTTCGAAGCGGCCCGCCACCTCGTGAATTTCCAGGATCAGATTGCGGCCTTCGATATAGCCCAGTTCGCGCAAGCGGCTGCGGAATGCACCCACCCGATCCGCCTGGACTTGCACTGTTCCGGCGATCACCAGCGCCACGCGAGGGGCCGCAGCTTGCGCCTGGGCCTGCGCGACGCGCGCATTGGTCGGCGCAAACGCCGCCAACGCCACGCCGCCGGCGGCCATCAGAAATTGTCTGCGTTGGATTGGCTTCATGAATTCCGTGGCAACGTTTGCACTATCAAGCAGGTTGGGCTGTGCGCAGCGATGCCCAACATTCTACGGTGCATGACCGCCAAGTTGGGGTTCGCTGCGCTCAACGCCAACCTGCGGCTGGCAGTGCTAAAAGGCAGGGCCAATGTGTCATGTGCTCTTGGCAGATGATCGTGGCAATTATCAATCCCGTCTCAAGCGCAGATCGGTGACGAACGCCTCCGGTTTGCCAATTGCTATTCTGGAGAATGCAGGGTGCAGCGGATTCAGCAGGTAGTTGGTTTCAGTGGGTATGACGAAGCTGGGCACGGCAAGAACCGGGCTGGACCTGAGCCTGGCCCAGTCGGTGCCGATCGCCTGCAGTCGCTCGCGCGCCACGGGCTTTCGCCAATCGGCAGGCAGTTGACCTGGCGTGACCCGCGCGATTTTCAGATTCCCCGGCAGCGTGGCGGAGATCATCACGTAGCGCGCGCGCAATGGTTCGTCCTGCACCAGCATTTCCAGCATGGCCAGCGACTGGCTGCCGGCGGTGTACACCACAGGCGTGCCTTCGCGGTTCCAGCGCCCCGCGTAGAGGCGGGCACCCTCGCCCGAGAACGCGGATTGCGCGAACCGGGCGGTAAGCAGCCGCCAGACGACGAGCACTAGCCGAACACGCCGTGCTCGATCCGGCCGAGCGTATCCATTACGCCCTCCGCGCCGATGTCGGTGTCCAGAAGGGAAAACGGGGTTGCACCCGACAGTGCGGCATTCGGAGACTTCAACCAGTCCCGGGCGGTGTCCAGATCTTCAAATGTTTCAGTGGCGCGCGCGACGACACGGGCAAGCCGCACCAGTTTGGCTGACTCCTCGCTCGTGAGCACGCCCGCCTTCTTGCGCCGGGCCAAGGTGCGCTCGGGAATGCCCAGCGCCGCCGCCAGTTCGGATTGTGTGACGCGCAGCGTCCTGGCCAGGGAATCCACCGCCCCCGATGAAAGCCCGTGGCGAATCACCAGGACCCAATCCAGCGCGGTGCGTTGTTTCGCCTGCAAGACCTTTCTGCCGCCAAGCAGGGCTTCAAGCGACAAGGCGGGCCTGGAAATCGTGGCGGTGGTAACCATGAGGGGACTCCATTCATTGCCATATGGCGGTAGTCATGTGCAATTATGGCGGATTTAGCTGTAGGACACCTCCATAAATTAAAATTTTGTCGTTCCCGCGTAGGCGGGAACCCAGGTGCGCGCAGGATGGAGATTGCGTCGATAGAATGGCGATTCTAGGCAGCGCTTCAAAGAGTCGTCCCAGGCTGAGCGTGCCCGGGCCGGATACCGCCGGCGCTTGCGCCAGGCCACGATGATCCATAGGGAAACAAATGAACAGACGCAACGCGATTCAGGCACTGCTCGCCGCACTGGCTTCCTCGTCCGGCGTTTTACCGCTTCCCGCCTACGGCCAGGCGCGCGTGCGGCGCATAGTGTCGGTTACCGGCAATGCCGAACGAACGGTCGCGGAGCCGTTCAAGGGTTTTCTCCAGGAATTGAAAATCCTCGGATACCAGGAAGAACGCGACTTCACCCTCTCCATCGGCTACGGCGAATTTTCCCGCGAACGCACCGCCCGGCTCGCGGCCGAGGCGATCGCCACCAAGCCCGATCTCATCTTTGCGCAACACGGTGCCGTCCACGCCTTCGCGGCATTAACCAGGACGATACCGATCGTCATTATCTACAGCGGCGATCTGGTGGAAGCGGGTCTGGCGAAGAGTCTGGCCCGCCCGGGCGGCAACATTACCGGGATGCAACTCCTGCATTTCGATCTGGTCGGCAAGCGCATCGAAGTCCTCAAGGAACTTGCGCCGCGCATCAAGCGATTGGCGGTGTTGGCGATGCCCAATCATGCTGGCATCCAGAGAGAGCGCGATTTATCGGTTGCGGCTGCCCAACAGCTCGGCCTGAGCGTCGCCTACTACCCCGTGAATAACCCGCAGGAAGTCGATGCGGCGCTGGTGGCAGCGCGCTCGGCAGGCGTGCATGGGCTGGTGATTTTTCCCGACCCCATCACGATGGAGGGTCGCGAGCGCATCGCGGCCTTCGCGCTCAAGCACAAAATGCCGGTGGTCGGTGGATGGGACAATTATCCGCTTGCCGGCGCGCTTGCCAGCTATGGTCCGAACCTGGGCGAGGCCTGGCGCCGGACCGCGAGCCACGTGGACCGGATCTTGAAAGGCGCCGACCCGGCAAGCTTGCCGGTGGAATTGCCGACCATCGTCGAACTGGTCGTCAACTTGAAGACGGCGCGCGCGCTGGGCCTGAAAGTTCCGCAGTCACTGCTGCTGCGCGCCGACCGCGTGATCGATTGAACACGCGCCGAAAACTCATTCTCTCGCTTGGCGCGGCCGCGCTCGCGGCGCCATTCGCGGCTTTTGCCCAGCAGCAGGGCAAGGTCTGGCGTGTCGGATTCCTTTCACTGGGCCCGCGCCCCGCATCCTTCGAATCCGACTACCTCGGGGCGTTCCCGCTGGGGATGCGCGATCTGGGCTATGTCGAGGGCAGGAACCTCGCGATCGAGTGGCGCTTCGCCGATGCGAGGAGCGAGCGGCTTCCGGCTCTTGCGGCTGAACTGGTCGAATTGAAAGTGGACGCCATTGTGGCGGCGGGCACGCAGGCCGTCAGCGCGGCGCGCAAAGCGAGCGCCACGATTCCCATCGTCATGGCGACCGTCGGCGATCCGGTGGGCAGCGGTTTGATCGCCAGCCTCGCGCGCCCCGGCGGCAATGTCACCGGGACGTCGCTCATGGCGGTAGACATCATCACCAAATATCTGGAACTGCTGCGCGGCATGGCGCCCAAGGTGTCGCGTGTCGCTGCCATGATGAACACAGACAATCCGCCGCATGCAACGGCCTTGAAGAATCTTCAGGACGCGGCCGGGAAGACCGGCGTAACGATCCTGCCCTACGATGTCAGGACTCCCGCGGCGATCGAACCGGCCTTTGCGCAGATGAAGCGCGCCGGCGCCGGGGCGGTATTCATTTTTCTGCACCCGATATTCACGGCGCAAGTGCGCCAGATCGGCGAACTGGCCCTGAAGCACCGGTTGCCCTCGATATCGGGGATTAGGGAGTTCGCCGAGGCGGGTGGCCTGGTGACGTACGGTTCGAGTTTCTCCGAAAGCACCCGGCGCACGGCGGCTTATGTGGACAAGATCCTGAAGGGCGCGAAACCGTCCGACCTGCCGGTGGAGCAACCCGTGAAATTCGAAATGATCATCAATGGCAGGACGGCGAAGGCGCTGGGCCTCACCATCCCGCAAGCGCTGCTGATCAGCGCCGACAGGGTGATCGAATGAATACGCTACAAAACCAGGTTGAGCGTCTTGCCGTTCGGCAGGCGATAGACGGAGAAATCCTTCCGGTCTATGGTCAGAATGTCGATTACGCCGGTCTGTTGCGCGACCCAGATCAGCGAGGCGTCGGCCAGGTCCATGGGCAAATCGCGATACTTGTCTTTCCAGTCGGCGAGGGAGGCAAGCGCCGATTCGTGCATTTCCACCAGACTGATTCCGCCGGCGTCGGCCCAGCGCAAGAAGCCCAGCTGCGTCTTCTCAGGAAGAAAATAACACGCTTCGGCCAGCACTGGCCAGGTGGTCAGCATGCGGCCATTGAAGCGCCGCAGATAGGCGGTAACGCGGCGATGATGCTTGTCGGAGCGGTCCGCCAGCGCGATCAGCGGCCCGGCGTCAACGAGAATGCTTGCCACGCAGCTTTTCTGCGAGATACAGCTTGCGATTCTCCGCCAGGTCGCCCTTGCCGCTCGAAAAGCCGCCCATCACGCCGAATTCGCGCGCGAGTTGATAGGGTGTCTTGCCGCCGCTGGGAACGGAGGACAAATGGTCGCTCAGCAGTTCGGTGATCACATGGGTCTTGGTGACCCTGCGTGATTTGCAGTAGCTGTCGAGTTGCTGGCGCAGGTGCGGCGAGAGGCGGACAGTGAGGGTCATGTGTACCTGGAAACGAAAAATGTTGTATTACGATAATACGCCATCGTGGCGGACAGCGGAAGAAGGGCGGGTTGCGGCAGAAAATGCGCGTAATGGCGATGCCGAGCGCCCATCGTCACAGCACGCCAGGGAGGCACGCGCATGAATCTGCGACGCAAACTGCTTGCTGCCCTGGCTGCAGGTGCGCTCGCGGCGCCGTTCGCCTCCTTCGCACAGCAGCAGGGCAAGGTCTGGCGTGTCGGATTCCTGCTGGCCAGTCCGCGTCCGGCCGTCATCGACTCGGACTTCCTCGGCGCATTCGTGCATGGCATGCGCGGCCTCGGCTACATCGAGGGGAAGAATCTCGCGATCGAATGGCGCTTTGCCGAGGGCGAAGTTGCGCGCCTGCCGCGTCTCGCTGCCGAGTGAACGAATTGCGCATGTGAAGCCGGCAGTTGCTACACTTCCCGCATCGGATTGATCGGTCGCCATCACATCATGCATACCACCGCAGCATTGGAATTTCCCGAGGAAGTGCTGGCCAGCACGCAATTAAGCGCAGAGCAGTTAGCCGAGCGCGCCAAACTCGAAACGGCGCTGGCGCTTTACCGCGAGGGACGGCTTTCGTCCGCGCTGGCTGCTAAATGGGTCGGGGAACCGCGCGTGAGTTTCCTGATCCGCGCCTCCGCGGCGGGCATACCCTTGCTTGACGATTCACTCGACGATTTCGAGCGCGAACGCAACTTGTTGTGATTTTCAGTAACACCACGCCGTTTATCGCCTTGAGCGCAATCGACCGCCTGGAGTTGTTACCCGCGCTTTTCGGCCGGATTCATGTGGTCGAGCCGGTGGTGCGAGAATGCGCAGCGGGCGGCGCGATCAAGGTGCCAGCGCTGGATTCACTGCCCTGGGTGACGGTGCTGCCGGTCACCGATGGCGATCCGGAACCGATGCTGATGCAACTCGATAACGGAGAAAAGTGGACTTTGCATACTGCGCGACAAGCCAAGGCGAAATTGCTGTTGATCGACGAGCGCATCGGTCGCAACGTCGCCGAACGCATGGGCCTGAAGGTGACCGGCACGCTGGGCATCTTGCTCAAGGCACATCAGCAAGATTTGATCGCCTCTTTCTCCAGTACGGCGGAGGACTTGCGTGTTCGGGGAATATTCTTTCATCCGCGATTGATTGCGCGGCTGGCGGAGTCAGTCGGCGAGGGTTAGGTTTCCACGATACGGCGGTTCCAGCCGCCATCGAGCATAACCGCCACGCACGGAATCTTGAGGAGAGATGAACAATCGCCGGAAACTTCTTGCCGCGTTAGGCGCAAGCGCGCTCACGGCGCCGTTCGCCGCCTTCGCCCAGCAGCAGGGCAAGGTCTGGCGTGTCGGATTCCTGCTGGCCAGTCCGCGTCCCGCCGTCATCGACGCGGACTTCCTCGGCGCATTCGTGCATGGCATGCGCGGCCTCGGCTACATCGAGGGGAAGAATCTCGCGATCGAATGGCGCTTTGCCGAAGGCGAAGTCGCGCGCCTGCCGGGCCTCGCTGCCGAACTGATCGAACTGAAAGCGGACGTCCTCGTGGCGGCAGGGCCGCAAGCGATGGGTGTGGCGCAGAAAGCGACCAGCTCGATTCCCATCGTCATGGCATTTCTGAGCGAACCGGTGGGAGCCGGCTTCGTCAAGAGCCTTGCGCGTCCCGGCGGCAACATCACCGGGCCTGCGATGATGGGCCCCGACGTAGTCACCAAACAGCTGGAGATGCTGCTCAGCTTCGCTCCCAGGCTCTCCCGCATGGCCGTCATGCTGAATCCCGCCAGCGCGAGCCATGTTATTGGTCTCAAGAGCCTTCAGAGCGCAGCACAAAAAATCCGCGTAAAAATCCTGCCCGCGGAAGTGACCACGGCGCAGGAAATCGAATCGGCATTCGCCATGATGAAGCGTGAGCAGGCCGGTGCTGTCATCGTGTTCGCCGATTCGATGTGGAACAGGCGGACGCGCCAGATCGCGGAACTTGCGCTGAAAAACCGGCTGTTGTCGGCAGGCGGGTTTCAGGACTATGTGGAAGCCGGCTGTCTGGTCAGCTACAGCTCGAGCTTCGCCGACAACGCCCGGCGCGCGGCAACGTATGTGGACAAGATATTCAAGGGGGCGAAGCCCGCCGACCTGCCGGTCGAACAACCGACGACATTCGAGTTGTTCATCAACCGCAAGACCGCGAAGGCGCTCGGTCTCACCATCCCGCAATCGCTGCTGATCAGCGCCGAAAAGGTTATCGATTGAATCATGAAATCGTGCCTGCCGACGCCGGATCATGTCACCGCGTCGGCAAGAATGCGTTCCAGCGCCGTGCGCGGAGGAAGAACTTCGACGCCCCGAAAGGAGCGCTCGTAAAGGCTGCCGAAATCGGTGCGGTCGCCGGTGACAAGAATATCGGCCCTGGCTTGCGCCGCTGCCGCGAGGATGGGCGCATCCTTGTCTGGAAGTCCGGTAGAGCGCGCCCAGTGAACGGCTTCGGCGCCCGCTTCCCGGCAGATCGTGATCTGCGCAATCAGATGCTCAAGGTCTGCGGATTTCACCGGATATTTTCGCGCGATATTGCGGCGCGCTTCATCGAGCGAGTAAGCCGAAGCAAGCAAATCGCAGATCCCGGTCTCGGCAAGGCGGAAGAATGCGCGCAACGGGCTTCCGGCCCGGTGCGCGGCGCTGAACAGGACGTTCGCGTCCAGGAAGACGCGCATCTAGCGCGGTTTCTTGCGCCGGGTCCGTACCAGTTTCTCGACGCGGCCGACCAATCCTGCGGGAATCGCATTTTCCCGCTCGAACTCCGCGATGCGTTCGTCGGTATAGAGTTCAATGGGATAAACACCCGCAGGCCGCAGCACAATGGAGCCATCGGGAACCGCGGCGATCAAGAGCGGCGCATCCTCTGCGATTCCCGCCTGTCTGAGAATCGCCTTGGGGATGGTGACCTGGCCTTTCTTGCCCAGCTTGACAAGATCCATGCTTTTATCCGGATTCCGGAAAGCCGGATTATCCCACATCCGGCAGGGACGGACGTGGCTGCGACGGGCATCGCATGATTGCAAGGCGCAAGCTGCTGGTTGCACTGGGCGCCGGCGTAATCGGCGCGCCGCTCCGTGCCTTCGCGCAACAGCAGGGCAAGATCTGGCGCATCGGCTACATCGACTTCGGCACGCGCCAGTCGACGCTCGAATCAGGCCGGTACGCTGCCTTGATGCAGGGACTGCGCGAATCCGGTTATGTCGATGGCAGGAATCTCGTCATCGAAGCGCGCTACGCGGAGGGCCGGCTGGACCGCGTCGACGGGTTCGCCGCGGAACTGGTGGGCCAGAAGGTGGACCTGATCCTGACATTGGGGTCAGCGGCCAGCCGTGCGGCGCAGCGCGCGACCTCCACCCTACCGATTGTCGTCATCTCCTCCCCCGATCCGGTGCGCGAGGGTTTCGCCGCCAGCCTGGCGCGGCCCGGCGGCAATCTCACCGGCATGTCGAACGGCGCCGACGACACGGTCGAAAAACTGCTGGAACTGTTGCTCGCGGCGGCGCCGAAACTGAAGCGGGTTGCGGTGCTCACCAACCCGGCCAACGGCGCGCACGATTCGCTGCTGGCGGGCGTGCAGTCCGCCGCCCGGAAAACCGGCAAGAAACATCTGCCGATGAGCGTGCGCACGCCGGAGGAAATCGGCAAGCGCTTTGCGTCCATGGCGCGCGAACGCGCCGATGGCGTGATCATCCTCGCCGATGCGTTTCTGTTCCAGCAGCGCGCGCAAATTGCGGGGCTGGCCCTGAAGCACCGGTTGCCGTCGATTTACGCGCTGACCGGCTATGCCGAGGTCGGGGGCCTGATGAGCTACGGCGCGGACAATACCGATAACTTCCGCCGCGCCGCGATGTTTGTGCACAACATCTTCAAGGGCGCGAAGCCGGGCGACCTGCCGTTCGAGCAACCGCTGCGCTACTACCTGGCGATCAACGGCAAGACCGCCAAATCGCTGGGCCTTACGCTGCCGCAATCGCTGCTGATCAGCGCCGACAAGGTCATCGGTCTGACCTGAAACCCGTCTCGCCCTTGCCGGGGTCCAGGGGTTATGCTGGCGCATCTCATCCACTGAATGAGCCTTGCCATGACTGATGAACCCGGCATGACCGATCTACCCGAGGGCCGCCCGCGCCCCGAGCAGACTTTTTTCGCCGACCCCGCGATCGATCGCACGCTGGGCGTGGTGATGGCGCTCGCCACCGAAGTCTATGTGCTGCGCGACCGGCTGCACGCGATGCAGAGCGAACTCGCGCGCCGCGGCCTGCTCGATATCGAGCGGCTGGATGCCGAACCAGGCCCCGCGGAAATCGCCGCGCGCGATGCCGACCGCGATGCGTTCGTCGCGCACCTCATGGACAACCTGATGGGCGTGCAGGCTGCGAAGGGGCCGCTGTGAGCGCGCATTCCACAAGCATCGAAGCTCAGACACAGCAGCGTCCCGCGCCCGCGGCGCCTGTCGACGGCCGCAGTTTCGCGGCGGCCCAGGCCTTCCTGTTCGGCGCCAAGACCGCGTGGACCACGCGGCTGTATCCGCTGCTGCGCGAGGACTATCGCCGGCGGGTGCAGGCTGCCCAGGCGCAGGGCGGCGCCACGCCGGCGTCGCCGGAAGACGTGGCCGCGCTGCTCCAGGGCAGCACCACCTACCAGACCTATGCGTGGCTGGAGCGCCACCTGCAGCGCTTCAAGTACGCCGGCCGCTACGGTCTGCAACCCTATCATGCGCAGCAGCGCGGCGCGCTCGAGGCGGCGCTGGAGGGCGCCGCGCGCTCTGGTGCGCCGCTGGAGGTGGATCCCGACCTGCCCATGCCGCGCTACTACACCAGCATGGACATACACCAGCATCCGGGCGGCGTGTGGAGCGACCCGGTTGCGGGCTATGTGTACGAGCGCGGCGCGCGCAGCACCACGCCGCTTGCCGGCGGCCGCCACGCGGATCTGCACCAGCGCCTCACCGATGCGGCGCTGGCGCGCTGTCCGGCGCCGCGGCGCGTGCTCGACATGGCCTGCGGCTTCGGCAAGAGCACGCGCGCGTTCTGCCAGGCGCTGCCCGAGGCGCAGATCGAAGCGGTGGACCTCGCCGCGCCCTGCGTCAAGCTGGGGGCGAAGGAGGCGGCCGACGCCGGCGCGCGCAACGTGCGCTATCGCCAGATGAACGCCTGCGAAACCGATTATCCCGGGGGATCCTTCGACCTGGTCACCTCCACCATGTTCCTGCACGAGATGCCGCCGCCCATGATAGAGGCCATGCTGGCCGAGGCGAAGCGCGTGTTGAAGCCCGGCGCCCGCATGGTGCACCTGGATTTCCTGCCGCAGGTCCAGCCGCAGGCCGCGGCGGTGGGCGATCCGTTTCTGCGCTTCATCCACTACGGCCACGGCCGGCGCAACAACGAGCCCTACATGGAGCCGCTGGCGCGCATGGACCTGGAGGCGGCGCTGCGCCGCCACGGTTTTGACGACATCGAAATCCGCCCGTTCGAGGAGGCCGAGGGCACGCTCGCGCCCGACTACCCGAAGTGGCGATTTCCCTGGACCCTGATTGCCGCGCGCCGCGCAGCGGATTGAAAAAAGCCCAGGCACTGCGTTGCATTACAATGCAAGGCAAAGGGAGGGTGATCAAATGGAATCGCAATTGACGCTGCGATTGCCGGCGGCGCTGGCACAAAGACTCGAGCGCTCCGCACAGCGCATGAAACGCAAGCGTTCGGATGTGGTGCGCCAGGCGCTGGAGCAGTTCCTGGACGCCGGGGCCGATGATGTCCGCCCCATAGACCGGGTACGCGATCTGCTGGGCAGCGTCGAGACCGGCGTATCCGACCTGTCCGAAGAAAAAGATGGTTTGTACAGCTGGACCAGACGTCCCCTATTCGGTAAGAATAATCGATATAATTCCTACACACTGTATCCGGGAGAAATAATGAATGCCGTCATCTCGACCAAAGGACAGGTCGTCATTCCGAAACGGATCCGGGACCAGTGGGGCCTGGCCAGCGGTTCACGGGTGAAAATCTCAAGCACGCCGGTGGGAATTCAAATTACCCCGGTGGCCGCCAGAAACGCCAAAGCGGTCCTCAAGGGATTGGGCCTGGCGGGTTACAGGGGCAAGACCATCGCAATCGAGGATATGGATCCGCTTGCCGCGCTGAAGGTGCCGCGTTGATTGCTCTCGACACCAACCTGCTGGCGCGCTTCTATCTTGACGATGAGCCGGCGCAGGCGCAGATCGCCGCGCGGTTGCTGATGGAAGAGGACGTGCTAATCCCCAAGACTGTCCTCCTTGAACTGGAGTGGGTGATGCGGGGCGTGGCGCGGGTACCCGCCGCAAAAATCGCCAAGTCGATGGCTCATTTGCTGAGCTTGCCGAATGTGCGCATCGAAGACGAAGCGAACGTCCGCCTCGCGCTCAAGGCATATGCGAAGGGGCTGGATTTTGCCGATGCGCTGCACCTGCACTCGGTCAGGGGAGCAACCCGGTTCGCCACCTTCGACCGGAAGCTGGCAAAGCGCTCACTGCCCGCCGGTTCCGGCACCAGGGTTGCGTTGGCGGAATAAAGCCCCCGCAGCCTATGTCGCGATCGATAATAATGGGCGCGCCAACGCCGAAGCACACCTGCCACTGTTCCCATGCGCCTGATCCTGATCGACGACAACGCTGATTTCCGCATGCTGCTCGGGCAGCTGCTGTGCGTGGCGATTCCCGGCGTGGAGGTGGAGGAGTGGGCGGCGGAGTCGCGCGGTCATCCCCCCGCCGACATGGACTGGTCCGCCTATTCGGCGGTGCTGCTCGACCACGAACTGGGCAGCGAGGACGGCGCCGACTGGCTGCAGGAATTCCGCGAGCACGGCATGGACCTCCCGCCGCTGTTGTTTCTCGCGGGAAAGGATGCGGTCGCCTCGGCGGTGCGCGCCATGAAGCTCGGCGCCCTGGACGTGCTGATGCGCGGCGACCTGAACCCGGTGCGCCTTGCCGCTGCGCTGGGCGCCGCCGTGCGCGAACAGGAAGCGCGCCGCGAACTCAGGCGGCAGGATGCGGCCGGCGAGCGCTCGCGCCCGCGCGTGCTGGAAGCGCAATCCATAGGAACGGAAATCGCAGGTGACATAGCGCCGATTCGCGGCTATCGCATCCAGCGCATGATAGGAGAGGGCGCGACTGCGAAGGTCTACCTGGCCGAGCCTGAGACGGGCGAGGGCCACGTGGTGCTGAAGGTGCTCGAACCCTCGCTGTGCGCCGATCCCGATTTCATGAAGCGCTTCGCGCAGGAGTTCAAGCTCATCTCGCGCGTCAAGAGCGAAAACGTCTCGCGCATCTACGGCCAGGGGCTGGACAACGGGCGCGCCTTCATCGCCATGGAGTATTTCGGCGCCGGCGATCTGCGCGAGCGCATCGGCGGGGGCATGGACCCGATGCAGGCGCTGAAAATCCTCGCGCAGCTCGCCAAGGGGCTGGAGGCGATCCACCAGGCGGGGATCATCCACCGCGACCTGAAGCCGCACAACGTCATGTTCCGCGACGAGTACAACGCGGCCATCGTCGATTTCGGCGCGGCCAAGGACCTCAATGAAAATCTCGAGCTGACGCGCATGGGCGACGTGTTCGGCACGCCCTATTACATGAGCCCGGAGCAGGTCTGCGGCGAGAAGCTCGACGAGCGCAGCGACCTCTACAGCCTGGGCGTGATCTTCTACCAGATGCTCACCGGCAGGCACATGTTCGAAGCAAACACCGCCGCGGGCATCGCGGCCCAGCACCTCACCGCCGAGCCGCCGCCGCTGCCCGAGGCCTACGCCGGGCTGCAGCGCCTGTATTCGCGCCTGACCGCCAAGGATCGCCAAGCGCGATTCAAATCCGCGCAGGACCTGTACGGCTATATCGCGGTCTGAGAGGCTGTGATTTTTTCAATTTTAGCAGTTGGCATTTGAGCACAGAGGTGATTCACTCCACTGCGGAATGAAATATGCGATAGGCATGAAATTACTCGCTACCGACCGTTTATTTGACGATTTCTCTGCTTTTTCTACCTTCA
>SHXF01000158.1 GCA_009693435.1 Betaproteobacteria bacterium
GCGGCGTCGGCGCGCTGGACGACGCGATCGAGCGCGCGATCCTGAAATCCTCGCCGTTGCCCAAGCCCGACAGGCCGGAGCTCTTCACGCGCAACTTCGAGCTCAGGTACCGGCCACTGGATTGACTATAATTCCCCGCATGCAACGGCTCATCGCGGCGCTCGTCCTGTTCCTCGCCGCCTCGGGCGCGGGCGCGCAGCTTTCGATCGAAGTCACCGGCGCGGGCGCCAACCGCATTCCTATCGCCATCGTGCCCTTCGCGGGCGAAGGCAGCATCGCGCCGGGCATCTCCACTATCGTGCGCGCCGACCTGGAGCGCAGCGGCCTGTTCCGCACGCTCGAGACGCCGGCGCTCGCGCCAGCGCCCACGGACGCCTCCGCCGTCAGCTACCCGGAATGGCGTTCGCGACTCGCCGATGCGCTGGTCGTCGGCTCGGTGGCGGCACGGCCAGACGGCCGCTTCGAGGTGCGTTTCAAGCTGCACGACGTGGTCAAGGGCGCCGACCTCTCTGGCGTCGCCTACACGCTGGCCAAGGATCAGTTGCGCGCCACCGCGCACCGCATCTCGGACTTCATCTACGAGCGCCTCACCGGCGAGAAGGGTGTGTTCTCGACGCGCATCGCCTACGTGGTGAAGCGCGGCAACCGCTTCGAGCTGCAGGTCGCGGACGCCGACGGCGCTGGCGAGGAAACCGCGCTTGCTTCGTTCGAGCCGATCATCTCTCCGGTCTGGTCGCCGGACGGGCGGCGCATCGCCTACGTCTCGTTCGAGAACAAGAAGCCGGTGGTGTACGTGCATTCGCTGCTCGACGGCAAGCGGCAGGTGGTGGCGAACTTCAAGGGCTCCAACTCGGCGCCGGCCTGGTCGCCCGATGGCACCAGGCTGGCGGTGGCCTTGTCGCGCGACGGCGGCTCGCAGCTCTTCATGGTCAACGCCGACGGCAGCGGCGTGCGGCGCCTGTCCACCTCGGGCGGGATCGACACCGAGCCGCGCTTTTCGCCCGACGGGCAGTCCATCTACTTCACCTCCGACCGCGGCGGCAGCCCGCAGATCTACCGCATGGGCGCGAACGGAGGCGAGGCGCAACGCGTGACCTTCGACGGCACCTACAACGTCTCGCCGCGCATTTCGCCCGACGGCAAGCGCCTGGCGTACGTGGCGCGCAACGGCGGCAAGTTCCAGGTCGCGATACTCGATCTCGCGACCCGGCAGGTGCAGGTGCTGACTGACAGCGACCGCGACGAGTCGCCAAGCTTTTCGCCCAACGGCCGCATGATCCTGCTTGCCACGGTCATCGGTGGCCGCGGCGTGCTATCCGCGGTCTCGGCCGACGGCAGCGTGAAGCAGCGCCTGTCGACCGCCTCCGGCGACGTCAGGGAGCCCGCATGGGGTCCCTTTACCCAGTAATTCGATAGGAGCATCCGCATGCCGAACAAACCAATGCGTGTTTTGCTGGCAGCGCTGGCTGCTACCGTGCTTGCCGCGTGTTCCAGCGCTCCGACCTCGGAGCAGGATCCCGCGGGCGTGGAGGAGCGCAAGCCAAGTCCCGGTGCCGACACCCAGCCGGTGACGAAGCCCGGGGTTACGGGCGTGGACCTGACCGCCCAACGCAAGCCGGGCGCAAGCGTCCTTACCGACCCGAAGTCGATCCTGTCCAAGCGCTCGATCTACTACGACCTCGACAAGTACGACGTGAAGGACGACTACAAGGCGCTGGTCGAAGCGCACGCGCGCTACCTGCGCGACAACCCTGGCACCAAGATGCTGATCCAGGGCAACACCGACGAGCGCGGCAGCCGCGAGTACAACCTCGCGCTTGGCCAGCGGCGCTCGGAAGGCGTGAAACGCATGCTGCTCCTGCTCGGCGCGAAGGAAGAGCAACTCGAGTCCGTCAGCCTGGGCGAGGAAAAGCCCAAGGCGCAAGGCTCGACCGAGGAGGCCTGGTCGCAGAACCGCCGCAGCGACATGCTGTACTCCGGCGAGTTCTAGTAGATGCGTCTTCTCGTCCTCATGGCGGCGCTCTGCATGGCGCTGCCCGCCTGGGCGCTGTTCGACGACGACGAGGCGCGCGCGCGCCTCGAAGTCCTGCGCAAGGAGATGCGCGCAGTGGACGAGCGCATCGGCAAGCTGGAGGACCGGCGCGCGTTGCTCGACCTGGCGACGCAGATCGAGGCGCTCAAGGGCGACATCGCCAAGCTGCGCGGGCAGGTCGAGGTGCTGGTTAATCTGGTCGAGCAGTCCGAGAAGCGCCAGAAGGACCTGTACCTGGACATCGACACGCGCCTGCGCAAGCTCGAAAAGCTGCAGGAACCGGCACCCGGCGACAAGCCGGGCGAAGCCGGCGTCACGCCGCCCGAAACAAAGGCGTACGAGGCGGCGCTGAACCAGTTCAAGCTCGGCAACTACCCGCTCGCGATCTCGGCGTTCCAGGGTTTCATGGTGACTTACCCGACCAGCAAGCTTGCGCCCTCGGCGCAGTACTGGATCGGCAACGCGCACTACGCGCAGCGCGACTTCAAGCAGGCCATCGCCGCGCAGCAACGCGTCATCGCGCAGTGGCCGGACGACCCGAAAGCGCCCGACGCGCTGCTCAACATCGCCTCTTCGCAGGAGGCGGCGGACGATCGCCGCGGCGCGCAGAAGTCACTCGAGGCGCTGGTGTCGAAGTACCCGTCCAGCCCCGCTGCGGCCAGCGCCAAGCAGCGGCTGGCGCAGTCGCCCGGCAAGCGTTGAGCCGGGCCGTAGTTCTTCTTTCGGGGGGTCTGGATTCCGCGACCACGCTGGCGTGGGCGCGCGATGCCGGGCACGAGTGCTTCGCGCTATCGATCGACTACGGGCAGCGGCACGCCGCTGAACTCGATGCGGCCGGCAAGATCGCCCTCCGCTTCGCTGCCGCCGGGCATCGTGTCGTCAAGCTCGACCTCGCGCAGTTCGGCGGCTCGGCGCTGACCGACGCGTCCATCGCGGTGCCGCAAGGCGGCGTCGCCACGCCGATTCCCGTGACCTACGTTCCCGCGCGCAACACCATCATGCTTTCCATCGCGCTCGGCTGGGCCGAGGTGCTCGGCGCGCCGTACATCTTCATCGGCGCCAACGCGGTGGATTACTCGGGCTACCCGGATTGCCGCCCGGAGTACCTGAACGCGTTCGAAGCGATGGCCAATCTCGCCACCAAGGCGGGGGTCGAGGGACGCGGGATCGAAGTGCGCGGGCCGCTCGTCGACCTGCCCAAGGCGGAGATCGTGAAGCTGGCGCTGCGCCTGGGCGTCGATCCGGCCGAGACGCTGAGCTGCTATCAGCCGGATGCCAAAGCGCGGGCATGCGGCAAATGCGACGCATGCCGGATCCGCCTGGCGGGTTTCGCCGCGGCAGGGGCAAAGGACCCCGCCGCATATATTAGTATTTGACGATGGACCCGACGCCCGCGCAGATTGCCCCGTACGTAGCAGGAGGTGCCTTCGTGCTGGCCTTCGTCTTCGGCGCGGTCGGCGCGAAGACCGATTTCTGCACCATGGGCGCGGTGTCCGACTGGGTGAACATGGGCGACAAGGGGCGCCTGCGCATGTGGGTGCTGGCGATCGCTACGGCCATCCTCGGCGCGAACGCGCTGCAGCTCGCGGGGGTCGTGGACCTGGGCAAGTCGATCTACCCGTCGCCGAATTTCGCCTGGCTGTCGTACCTCGTCGGCGGCTTTCTCTTCGGCGTAGGCATGACCCTGGGCTCCGGCTGCGGCTCGAAGACGCTGATCCGCATCGGCGGTGGCAACCTGAAGTCGGTGATCGTCTTCGTCTTCCTCGGCATCGCGGCGTACATGACGCTGAAGGGCCTGTTCGGCGCCTTCCGCGTCGAGGTGCTGGAGAAGGCGTCGATCGCGCTGGCGGGCAACCAGGACCTGCCCTCGGTCTTCGCGCGGCTGGCCGGAGGGGAGCGCAGGACCTGGATGATGGCGCTGCCGGTGCTGATCGCCGGCGGCATGCTCGCCTGGATCTACGCTTCGAAGGATTTCCGCGGCAATTTCGATCTCAATTTGGGCGGCGTGGTGACCGGGCTGGTGGTCACCGGCGGCTGGTACGTTTCCGGCAAGATTGGGTACCTCGCCGAGGACCCGCAGACCCTGCAGGAGGCCTTCATCGCCACTAATACTGGCCGCATGGAGTCATTCTCTTTCGTCGCACCAATGGCTTACACGCTCGAGTACCTCATGTTCTGGACCGACAAGTCGAAGATCGTGACGTATGGGATTGCTTCGGCGGCGGGCGTGATCGCCGGATCCGCCGCCTGGTCCCTGGCGACGAAGAGATTCCGCTGGGAGGGTTTCCGCGACGCCGAGGACACCGCCAGCCACATGCTGGGCGGCGTCCTGATGGGCTTCGGCGGCGTGACGGCGCTCGGCTGTACCGTGGGGCAGGGGATCACCGGTTTCTCGACCCTTGCCATCGGGTCGATGCTCACGTTCGCTGCGCTGATCGCCGGCGCCGCGGCGACGATGAAGTGGCAGTACTGGCGAATGATGCGAGAAGCCTGATAAAATTCGCGGCTTTTCCGCAATCACAAAATCATTGGGTCGTTAGCTCAGCTGGTAGAGCAGCGGACTTTTAATCCGTTGGTCGGCGGTTCGAATCCGCCACGGCCTACCAACCTCTTCAACGGCTTAGCTCGCGCTAGGCCGTTTTTCTTTGCTCCGCTGTAACCGCTTTTGTACCAGCGGCCACGATGCGCGCGGCGGAAACTGCCAAGTGCTGCGGGCCGAAGTGCGCGTACCGCTGCACCATCAACGCCGTCCGCCACCCGCCTAGCTGCTGCAGCTCGTACTGAGGCGTCCCGGCCTGCACGTGCCAGCTTGCCCACGTGTGCCGCAGGTCATGCCACCGGAAGTCCTCGATTCCGGCCCTGCGCAGCGCCCGCTTCCACGCCGATCCAGCCAGCCAGCGCACCGGCTTGCCTAGATAGGTGAACACGTGTCGCGGGTGCTTTCCGATCTGCTTTCGTACAACCGCCATCGCCTCGGAATTCAATGGAACTGCAATAGCCTTGCGCGCCTTCGCCTGGTCGGGATGAATCCACGCGACTCCCTCGTCGATGCGTACCTGCTCCCACTCCAAGCCGGTCACGTTCGCGCGCCGCAGGCCGGTGTAGACCGCGAAGCGCGCCATGTCCGCAAGGTGCGGGGGCAGTTCCAACGCCAGCCGCTCGAAATCCTCCCGCGTGATCCAGCGCACGCGGCCTTCCTTGAGCTTGTACATCCGCACCTTCGGCACCCGGTCCAGCCATTCCCATTCGAAGCACGCTTTCCTGAGAAGCGCCCGGATCAACGCCATGTAGTGATTCGCGGTCGCGGGGCTGGCCTCGACCGCCTTGATGTCGGCGATTTCGACCAGCTTGTCGCGCGAGATGCGATGCAACGGCATCCCGCGAAGGTGCTTATCGAACCAACGCAGATACGCAATGTCCTGCCGATGCGTCGCCTTGTGGTTCATTTCCTTCAACCATCGCAACACGGCTTCCTGCCAAGTGCGTTCCGGCCTAGCTCCAAGCCGGTCCTGCTCCCACAACGCCGCCTTGCGGCGCGCTTCGAACTGCTCCGCTCTTACGCGGTCGGCAGTCCCAGCGCTTTCTTGTACTCGGCGTCCGTTGTAGGTGAAGCGGACCCACCAATACGGCGAGCCCCTGCGCTTGTAGAGTGACATAGCCTTTCGTCCTTTCCGTCACCCTGCAACGCCTGCCGGTTGCAAGGATAGATGCCGCGCAGGTAAGCGACAAGATCGGCTTCGACGAACACCCAACGCTTTCCCGGCTTGGCACCGGGGATGATTCCGGCGCGCGCCTTCTCCAACACCGTCACCGGGTGCATGTTCAAGAGGTGCGCGGCCTGCTCGGCGTTGAGGGTTTGCATTCGCTGTTCGGACTTTCAGCGCCGCCCGCCTCGCCGGATCGGGCTGCGGAAGGCGTTGAATCGGAAACGCCTCGCCTGCTCCATGCGCCGCAGGTTTGCCCGGAACGCCATGCGATAGCGCGAATCGCCAGACCTTCTGTGCGGGAGTACGCGAAGCGACAAGCGACGATTGATCCAACGATGCAAGCGCACGATGTTTAGCGAGACCGACAGCGCCGCATTCAGCTCGAACTGCGCATGCTTCATTGCTCTATCCCTGTTGACGCCGGCGCTGAATTGACCAGGAGTGCCGGTTTCGGTTTGACCAGGGTGCGCCCAATGAATGCGCTGGTCAGTCGCTGATCGGCACTACCCCTCTAAACTGGTCAATTTTCGGTCGGCGTCAACAAATTGCTTTCATGCGGAGGGGCTTCATCATTTGCCACTAAGGGCTGCGGTTGCGTCCGGGTGAATAGGTACGCCCTGCTCATTCGCAAAATTAATAGCGGCAGACAGCGTTGATGAAAACGCGCTCATATTCCCCGGTAGTGATTGGGCAATATAAACCGCGCTTTGAGCAGCAGCGCCAAATGAAGTCACAAGCAGCAGCGCCAATGAAGTCACACTTGGCTTAAAGTTTTTTAGGGAAGAAGCAAGAGCTACATATTTTGTAACCCCCCTACCCATGAAACCAAGTCCTTCCGCATAGATAATTTTTGCACCCGCATCAAGAACGATACCCTTCGCACTAAGGCTGTCTTCAATTAATTTGCTGCTTTCGGTCTGCGTCGTCATGGCGGCCTCGAGATTTTGTTTGGTTGCGCCTTCGGTCATATTTTTCGCCTCAAGCTCTGCCTTAGCGGCTTCCTCCTTTTTGCCTATTGCATGCAGTAGTTTTCCTTGTGCCTCGAGAACGTTTTTCGCGCCTTCAATGTAGTTTTTCACAATTGAATCTGCACTTGGCGCTGATCCACTTCCACCGCCACCAAATAGATTAGAGAACTGCGCTTGGGCAAGTGAAGTGACGGATACGGCACCAATCATTAATACCATTTTCAATAGCTTGGACATAAATTTCTCCTTTAGATGTTACTTAACAGAACTTACATTCATCCGACTGATGAGCTCTCTCGAAGCATCTGCAGATGCTTTTTTTAGCGCTTGCTTCTTCGCCTGATCTGGATCTTGGCCGATCCCTACAACTTGAAAAGGTGGAACCGCGCCAACAGTCTTAGGCGGCCAGTCAGATAAGTCGTAAATTTCTCCGCTAACTGACACCGTAACGCGAGGGAGTCCCGTCGCATCATCCTTATCTTGACGACCGACATCTAATGTCGCCAT
>SHXF01000159.1 GCA_009693435.1 Betaproteobacteria bacterium
GCCACCTTCGCCCGCGATACCCCAGCCTGCCCGGCCAGCCTTACCGCCTCTCGCTTGAACTCCGCTGCATATTTCTTGCGTTCCATCTGACACCTCCGATAGCATCTTCGAACCTATCAAAAGTGTCCGGAATATCGGGGGAAGCCCAAAGTTCTATTCTCTAGGGAGGGAGAAAATGTATATTAAAAACATGTTGTCATGGTTTCTAGCAACTCTATTGGCCCTTTCATCGTTCTACGCTGCTGCTCAGTCACAGCAGCAGTCCACGACTCGCTTCAAAGACAAGCAAGGTAGAACGGTTGGAAAAGCAGTCACCAAGGGAAATACCTCTCGCTATTACGACAAGCAAGGACGAAACACGGGTAAATCCGTCACGCAAGGCAATACCACGCGGCATATGGACCGGCAAGGCCGAACAGTCGGCAGATCGGTTACGCAAGGCAATACAACGAGGCATATGAACAGCCAAGGACGAACCGTTTCAAGGACGACTCGTCGTTAGCATTGCGTTTTTTTTTGTGGCCATTTGGAATTGCGAACGCCGTCTAACTACACACCGCACGCGGACGCGCGCGCGACCAGCATCGCATTGCACAGTCTCGTGGACGCGCGCCGGTGGGCGTGAACGTTAATCGGCAATATCGGGCGTCGTGGATCGACGCGGTATCCTGTCGTAATGTAGTGTGCGTATTGGGGAAAATCTTGAGCAGACTGCCATCGTTCCTGATGTACGTGCTTGCGGCCATAGCTGCCGGAATGGCAACAGCATCCGCGCAGGGCTATCCCGACCGGCCGGTGCGCATCATCGTCGGCTATCCACCCGGCGGCGGCACCGACCTCGTGGCGCGACTGGTGCAGCAGCCCCTGTCCGCGCGCTGGGGCCAACCGGTGGTGATCGACAACCGGCCGGGCGCCAACGCCATCATCGCCACCGAGGCGGTGGCGAAGGCAAAGCCGGACGGCTACACGCTGCTGATGGCTTATGCCACGGAAATTGCGGTGAATCCGGCGACAATGAAGAAGCTGCCCTACGACCCGGTGCGCGATTTTTCGCCGATTTCGCAGCTGGCCGGCGCGCCGCTGGTCCTCGCGGTGCACCCGGCGCTGGCGGCGAAGGATGTGCGGGAACTGGTGGCGCTAGCGAAGGCGAAGCCCGGCACGTTCTCGTATTCATCGTCGGGCAGCGGCAGCGTGCACCACTTTGCGGGGGAACTGTTCAAGCTGCAGACTGGCGCCGACCTGCTGCACGTACCCTACAAGGGCTCGGGGCCGGCCGCTACCGATGCCGTCGCGGGACAAGTCCAGGCCAACTTCGCTTCGGTGGCCTCCGTGCTGCGCTTCGTGCAGGCGGGGCGCCTGCGCGCGCTGGCGGTGACGTCGAAAAAGCGCTCGCCGCAGATGCCGGAGGTGCCAAGCATGGCCGAGGCCGGTCTTGCGGACTTCGAGTTGACGAGCTGGTACGGTTTGCTTGCGCCCGCGGGCACGCCCCTGGAACTGATTGCGAAGATCCACGCCGACGTGATGGCATTGCTGGGCGTCGCCGAGATCCAGAAAAGCTTCGCTACCCAGGGCCTGGACATGGCCGGCAGCACGCCGCACGCGTTCGGCGACTTCATCCGCGCCGAGGCCGTCAAGTTCGCGCGCATCGCCAAGGCAGGCAATATCTCCCTGGAGTGAAGACGGTCACGCTGCCTTCGGGCGAGAAGGTGCCGGCGTTCGGCCTGGGGGCGTGGAACATCGGCGACGCGCGCGCGCAGCGCGCCGAGGAAATCGCGACGCTGCGCCTCGGCCTGGATTTGGGCGCCAGGCTGATTGACACGGCGGAGATGTACGGCGACGGTCGCTCGGAAGAACTGGTGGGCGAGGCGATCGCCGGGCGGCGCGACGAAGTCTTCCTCGTCACCAAGGTTTATCCACACAACGCCTCGCGCAAGGGCGTGCCTGCGGCCTGCGAGCGCAGCCTGAAGCGGTTGAAAACCGACCGCATCGACCTGTACCTGCTGCATTGGCGCGGCAGAGTGCCGTTCGCCGAAACCATCGAGGCTTTCACCGCGTTGCAGAAGGCGGGCAAGATCTGCCATTTCGGCGTCAGCAATCTCGATCTTTCCGACATGAAGGAATGGTGCAAGGCGCCCGGCGGCGCCGCGCTGGCCGCCAACCAGCTGCTCTTCAACCTCACGCGCCGCGGCATCGAGTGGGACCTGCTGCCCTGGCTGCAGGAGAAGCGCGTGCCGGTGATGGCCTACTCGCCGATCGAGCAGGCGCGGCTGCTGGCCGATTCGAAGCTTGCCGGCTTCGCGAAACGCAGTGGCATGACGCCTTCGCAGGCCGCGCTCGCCTGGCTGCTGTCGAAGGACGGCGTCATCGTGATTCCAAAGACCGGCCGGCGCGAGCAGCTGAAGGAAAATCTCGGCGCGCTCGGGCGGACGCTGGATGCCGCGCAACTGGTGGAACTGGACCGCCTGTTCCCGCCGCCGGCAGGGCCCCGGCCGCTGGAAATGCTCTAGCAGCGGGTAATTGCGCGCTGCAAACGCTCGTAGTCTTCCGGCACGTTGTAGACCTGAGCTGACAGGCGCGCCCAGAGGGCGCCGTCGACTGGCATGACCGCTACAAAGACACGGTGCCGGGCGAGCCATTCGGCCATCAGGCGCACCGGGTTACGCCGCTGCAAGTGTTCCGGCAGCCTGATCGCCATCATCGAGCCATGCAGTTGCGCCGGCCCATCACAATGGGTTTGCCGCGAGCCAGAAATTTCTTTTGCCTTGCGGGTTGCAAGCGTGTGGCAGTAGGACCTGATCCGTTCCGGCCCAAGATTCTCGAAAAAATCCAACCCATCCGGTATCGCGATCCATGCGGAAAAGTCCCTCGTGCCGGTCCAGTCGAATTCCGTGGTGAAACCCTTGTCGTAGCCGTGCGAGATCACGGGTGGGTGAATGCCGGCTTGCGCGTTGCGCCGCGCCCACAGGAAGCCGCAGCCCTTGGGCGCGAACAGCCATTTGTGGCAGTTGCCGGCGTACCAGTCGACGCCGAGTGAGGGAATGTCGAGCGCGAACTGGCCGGGCGCGTGCGCGCCATCGACGAGAATCCTTACGCCGCGCGCGCGCGACGGCCGCGAGCCGCTTCACGGGGAAAATCAGGCCGGTAGGTGAGGAAATGTGATCAACCACCAGCAATCGGGTTCGCTTGTTTATTTCTTTCGTGATTGATTCTTCAAGATATTTCTCATTTTCGATCGGCAGCTCGATGTTAGCTTCAATAAGTTTCGCGCCGAAGCGCCTGCACACCTCGCGAATCGTCTGGCGCACTGCGTTGTACGTATGCGTCGTGGCAAGGATCTCGTCGCCGGGCCGTAATTCGAGCGAACGCAGGACGGCGTTCACGCCCGAGGTGGCGTTCTCGACGAAGACGATGTCCTGCTCCTTCGGATGCACAAAGCGCGCGAGGCGCCCGGCCGCGGCGCGCAGCGCATCGGGCAGGACGTAGCGCAGAAAACGATCCGAGTTCGCCTCCATGCGGAGGCGCCAGCGTTGCGCGGCGGCGAGTACCGTGCGCGGGGTCGCGCCGAAGGAGCCGTGATTGAGGAAGGCGGTGCCGGGCTCCAGGTGGAAGCGGCGGCGCATCGGGTGGCCCAACGGGATCATGCGGCGAGTCTAACGCAGCGGGTAGAATCCGCTGCCTCATGGATTTCGCCCTGATCCTCGGCATCGGTCTCGTGGCCGGCACGCTCGGCGGCATCGTCGGCTTCGGCGCCTCGATCCTGCTGATGCCGGTGCTGGTGATCGTCTTCGGCCCGCTGCAGGCGGTGCCGATCATGGCGATCGCCGCCATCATGGCCAACCTGTCGCGCATCATCGTCTGGTGGCGCGAAGTGGACTGGCGCGCCTGCGCCGCGTATTGCGTTACCGCTGCACCCTTCGCCGCCCTGGGCGCCGCGACGCTGCTCGCGCTGCCCGCGCGCGTCATCGAGACGGCGCTCGGGGTGTTCTTTCTTTCCATGATCGCCGTGCGGCGCTGGATGGCGTCGCGCGAGACCCGGCTAAAGCACGCGCATTTGGCGCTGATCGGCGCGCCGGTCGGCTACCTGACCGGCGTCGTGGTATCCACCGGACCGCTCACGGCGCCGATTTTCCACGCCGCCGGGCTCGTCAAGGGCGCGTTCATCTCCACCGAGGCGGCCGCGTCGTTCATCGTCTACCTTGCCAAGGCCGCAGTGTTTCGTGGGTTCGGCGCGATGCCGCTCGAGATCGTCGTCAAGGGCCTCATCATCGGCTCGACCCTGATGGCGGGCGCCTTCATCGCCAAGCGCTTCGTGCTGAAGATGGATGCCGGCCGCTTTCGCCTGCTGCTCGATGGATTGATGTTCGTTTCGGGCGTCACGTTGCTCGCGACGGCGTTCCTCTGAGTAAAATTAAGGCATGAGCGACATCCTCCCGATCATCGGCCGCGGCTACTGCTACGAGGACCTGAAAGTGGGGTTCCGTTTTCGCACCCACCGCCGCACCATCGCCGAGTCCGACCTGGCGAACTTCATCAACTTGACCTGGCTCACCGAGGAACTCTTCGCGGTGGAAGATGACTCGAATCGCGCGATCAAGGGCCGGCCGGTGCCCGGCGCACTGGTCTATTCCTTCGCCGAGGGGTTGCTGCTGCCGACCATGCAGGACACCGGCCTCGCGTTCCTAAACGCCACGCTCGACATCAAGGGGCCAACGTCGGTGGGCGACACGATCCACGTCGAATCCGAGGTGGTCGAGGCGCGCCTGACTTCGAAGGGCGACCGCGGCCTGGTGCGTTTCGCCAACAAGGTCGTCAACCAGCGCGGCGAAACGGTGCTGCAATACAACCCGCTGCGCATGCTGAAGAGAAAGTGATGATCGAGCACATTGATCACGTGGTGCTGACGACGCGGGACCTGCCAGCCTGCATGCGTTTTTATTCCGAGATATTGGGGATGAAAATGGAAAATTTCAAAACCCCAATTGAGACCCGCATTGCCCTGAAATTCGGCAACCAGAAGATAAACGTGCATGAGTGGGGCCAGGAATTCACGCCGCGCGCGCACGTGGCTGCGCCGGGAACGCTGGACCTGTGCTTTATCGCTTCGGTTCCGCTCGAGGAAGTGATAGCCAAACTCAAGAGCGCAAGGATAGAAATACTGGAAGGCCCAGTCATGAAAACAGGCGCGACCTCGAAGATTCGTTCGGTCTACGTGCGGGATCCGGACCTGAATCTGGTCGAGATTTCGGTTCTCGCCTAGGTTTCTTTCTGCCGTCATTCCCGCGAAAGCGGGAATCCATGCTCTAGAAACTTGGGTCCCCGCTTTCGCGGGGACGACGGTGTTTCGTTCTTCTACTGCAAGGCTGCCGTAACACCCTTCTTCTGAAGTTCGGCAATAAGCGCCTGCGTGTGCTCTTGGTCGCGCTTCTCGATGACGAACTCTACCTCCGGCGACTTGATGGATGCGGTGCCGAAGACGCGCTGGTGCTGCACTTCGACGATGTTGCCGCCGCAGATCGGGATGCCGACACGCTTGCTGGCGAAGAGCGTTGGGTGCTGGAGCAGGGCGGCGAGCCCGGCCGTGTCGGCACCTTCGGCGACGGTCTTTTCTATTTCAATCAGGGAAACGATCGCGCGCTCGATAGTTTCTTCTTCAACCAGCAGAATCTATTTCACAAGCTTTTGAATTAATTTTAAAGGCAGTTCCCCAACGCCCCTGACGGCCAGGCCTTCCGCAATCGTGTCGCCGCCGACCAGCACCACCAGCATCTCCAGCGCCGGCGCCTGCTCGAGCATTTCCAGCGCCACCGTGCCCTGGCCCGCGATGATCGCAGCGTCGTTGTGGGGATGAATGAAGGTGAGTGTTGCCGCCGACCGAAAATTGACTAGTTTAGAGGGGTAGTGCCGATCAGCGACTGACCAGCGCATTCATTGGGCGCACCCTGGTCAAACCGAAACCGGCACTCCTGGTCAATTCAGCGCCGGCGTCAACAGGGGGGGCGCGATTTACCTGATGGCACTGTTAGTATTACTAACGTTTATGTCCGTGTGGGTTGAAGAAGGTAATATGCTGTCAGCATTTATCAGGACGCTCGGCCTCACCCTGTGTACGCTGCTGGCGGGTGCGGCCATGGCGCAGCCGGTTGCCGCTGGCGCACCTGCAGCTGCCTTAAAGCCCTATACGGAGGTGACGCCGTCCGCTCCGTCCGTCATGCGCAAGTTCAATCTGCCGGCGGTCGACAGGTCCTCGCGCCTCGACGTGATCTACCTGGGCTCCAAGGATTGCCGCTTCTGCCAGCAGTGGGAATTCGACTCCCGTGCCAAACTGCTAGAATCGCGCGAGGCACGGGCGTTCAGCTTCCACGAAATCAAGAACGATACCCTGGCCAAACCCATCACCGCGGCGGACTATCCTGCCGACCTGCAATGGGTGTATAAAAAGGTGGGCGCCATGAGCGGCGTGCCGCGCTTTCTGCTGGCCATCGATGGGCGCGTGGTGATGAACAGTTTGGGCACTGGGGGATACAAGCGCAATTTCCTGCCGACATTGAATGAAGTGGTGCGCGTGTCCGGCAAGAACGACACTTTACGTAGATTTTAAACTTCCGAGGTTCTGTTGTTGGCGCTGATGCCAATTTGACCCAGCCTGCTGATTTTGACTGCCCCATCGTCAACCTCTGAAAACTCATAACCGTCAACAGTTTGTAGAGCATCCATGTTGACGCCGACCGAAAATTGACCAGTTTAGAGGGGTAGTGCCGATCAGCGACTGACCAGCGCATTCATTGGGCGCACCCTGGTCAAACCGAAACCCGCACTCCTGGTCAATTCAGCGCCGGCGTCAACATCGTTTGCTAATCAAGGAGAAAATAATGAAGGTTAAATTGTTTCAATATTGGGTTGCCGTTTCACTTGGAGTTAAGACTAGGTCGGATTTTTCGCCGATCGAAAAAGACATCAACGAATTCTTACGAGTCAATCCGAACATCAGAGTCGTAGATATAAAGATCGCCAGTAATGCCGCTCGAGTGGGAGACTCACATACGAACTATGGCATGCAAGCCCTTCTTCTCTACGAAGAATAGTCGACTGGCCGACAGATGCGTTTCTGTGGCTGCGGTCGCGTTGGTCGCCCTTG
>SHXF01000160.1 GCA_009693435.1 Betaproteobacteria bacterium
ATCGATCACTTTATAGCAAAGACCGGCGGAAAAAGCCAGCCCCCGGCAAGTCCGCCAAGCGATCAGTGCGTTACACTGAACAATGACCCGAACTGTGCCTCAGAGAGCCCCAAGTTTTAAGCCCCAAGTTTTAAATTGAGAATTGCTGTTCACGCAGGGAGAGGGATTTCCTCTGATTTTGAACGCGTTTTTCGACGGGCGCGCTAGAGCCCGCCAGGTGCGGCTGGGCTGACGGGCGCGGACGCCTCCCATAATTCCGCATGGCGATCAAGCAATTGACTCGCGCCCTCCACATCGTGGATACCTTGCGCCGCCCGCATATGCGCGTGGTGAAATCGATGCAAATAATGGCTGGCATCAAAAATCACGAAGGGGTCATAGAGGTGATGTGCCATTTTTGGTGTTTGCCGGATTTTGAAGGCGTGCCCGAAATCGCGCTGCAGATCCAGCAAACGCGGCAGCCGGCGCTCGATACCTTCAGTCTCGTGCACGACTATCCACAAACGGTTCGCGGGGTTGCGCCGCAGAAACTCCCGTAGCAGCGTGTTGCGCGCCGGGGTGTTCCAGGCCACCGGCAGCGCGCGCTCAAAGACGCGAATGAAGGTTTGCGTTTGTTCGATCAGCGCGTCGGTCAGCGCTTCGTATTCCCTGAAGCTCGCGAAGCGCCGGTAGGCGGCGTGGGGAAGCGCTGATCCTGTTGTCATGATGCATCAGATGTCGAGGTATCCTGCACAGTACCAGGCGTGCAGCAGGCGCAGGGTGGCGGCCGACGGCGCACAGGCGCCGGTCTCGCGTCGATCCGCCAGACGCATCAGCTGCGCGCGGTCAGGGCCGTCGCAGCGGTGGTGTTCACCGTTGATATAAAAATGCCGTCCGCTGAACAGCATGCGCGCCGGCAATACCAGGCGCACGCCCCTGGCCGCGACGCGCCTGGCGAATGCCGGCAACGGCGCCGGGCGGCACGGTCTGCGGAACACGGTTTGCGCCTTGGGTTCGCTCAGATAACGCCCGCAAAAGTGACGCACGTCGCTGTCACTCCAGCGTATGCGCTCGAGCAGGCGCGAAAACTTTTCCAGCATCATGGGCGGTAGTTGCGCCGGGTGTTTTTGCAGCGGCAGGCCGCGATCCTGGTAGATGCCGGGCAGTTGCAGTTCGTCCTGCAAATACTCCAGAAAGCGCGTGGCGAGTTCCTGCGCGCGCGGCGCGCGAAAGCCCACCGATAACGTCAGGCACGCGTCGAGGGCAACGCCTTCGTGCGCGCAGCGTGGCGGCAGGTACAGCAGATCGCCGCGCTCGCTTGTCCATTCGCGGGTGGGGTGAAAGCGCTTGAGTATGCGCAGCGGCGCGTTTTCCAGCAGATCGCAATCCCGTTGCGCGCCCTGTTCGTTGATGCGCCAGCGCCGCGTGCCTGCACCCTGCAGCAAAAAAACATCGTAGCTGTCAAAGTGCGGCCCTACGCCGCCGCCGGGCGGCGCGTAACTCACCATTAAATCGTCGAGGCGTGTGTGCGGAATAAATGAAAATCGCTGCAGCAAGCGGGCGGCTTCTGCGTGGTGTTGCTCAACGCCTTGCACCAGCAAGGTCCAATCGCGCGCGGGCATACGCCGCCATCGTGCGCGGGACCACGCAAACGGACCATGTTGCACGGTCCAGCGGCCGCGCGTTTTTATCACCAGACGCGATTCAACCTCATCGCGCGCGGCCCACTCAAACAGCGCGTCGGGTTGCAGCCAGACGCCACAATCGGGAATCGCGCCGCGCACAAACAATGGGCGCTTCTGCCAATGTTGGTGCAAAAATTCCGCGTGAGTCAATCGCCCTAGCAAACCTTGTGCCATGGGTGCAATTATAGACGTCGCTGGGACGCGGTGAAACAAACGCCGGCGCGCCGGCAATGGGCAATATGAATTCCGCTACAATCGAACCCTGTTATCAAACGATGTCATCCATGAGGCAGCCAGGGGCCGCATGCTACAGACGGGACAAACCGCACCGGCGTTTGAACTGCCGGATGCCGATATGAATGTGGTGACGCTTGAGAGCTTGCGCAGCCACAATATTGTTTTGTATTTTTACCCGCACGATGACACGGCCGGCTGCACCATCGAAGCCATCGATTTCAGTGACCTGGATGATGAATTCGCGAAACTGAAAGCCGTGGTGCTGGGGGTGAGCATGGATGACTGCATGTCGCACGGTGATTTTCGCGACAAGCATGGATTGTCGGTACAACTGCTGTCGGATTCGGATGGCGAAGTGTGCAGGCGCTACGGCGTGTTGCAGGAAAAAACCTACGATGGCCGAAAAATACTGTGCATACAGCGTTCGACGTTCATCATTGACTGCAATGGAACGGTCAGACATGCGCTGTATGGCGTGAGCCCGCGCGGCCACGCCGGCGTGGTGCTGGATCTGGTGAAGGCATTGGGTGAACGGGAAGTCAAGGTCAGGAGAAAATGAACATAGCGCACAACACAGTGGTGTCTCTTGCATACGAGCTCTACGACGCGGATGGAAATTTGATTGAAAAGGCGCAGGACCCGCTGGTGTATCTGCACGGCGGCTATGCGGGGATATTTCCCCTGGTGGAACAGGCGTTGGAAGGCAAGGCGGTGGGCGAAATCTGTCAGGTGCGTTTAACCCCGCCCGACGCCTTTGGTGAATACGATGCCGAACTCATGCGCGTCGAGACGCGCGACAAATTTCCCGCCGCGATCTCTGTGGGCATGCAGTTCGAGGGGCCCTCGGACAAAACGCATGAAACCATCGTCTACACCGTGACCGACATTGCCGAAGATAAAGTGGTGGTGGACGGCAATCATCCGCTGGCGGGGCAGACGCTGAATTTTCAATGCACCGTGGCGCACGTGCGCGCGGCCACCGAGGAGGAGTTGTCGCACGGGCATGTGCATGGCGCGCATGGGCATCATCACTGAGGGGCAGTTTTAAGTGCTGAGTGCTGAGTAAACTACTCGCGCGCGTTCAAACTCAGCAGCCCTCAACACTGCGCTGTCAACTCCCTGGCGCCGCTGAAAAACTCACCTTGCCGTTGTCACGGCTGACCCGCACCCGTACCCAGTTCATGAATGGATAGCCGAAGACTTCCATGCGCGTGAAGTTGCGCACGGCCTGTTTCGATTGCGTATCGAGCAACGGCTGGTCGACACGAAAGCGGTGCGTGTCACCGTGTATCAACAGCACTTCGCCCCGGAAGTTCAGTGTTTCGCGCGTGATCGCCGCCATCAGGCCGGCATAATGGGTTTTCACCGCGCCGCCCCTCGCCCACGGGTTGGCCTGCATAGCGAGTACCACGGCGCCATGCTGCTGCGCGCGCGCGGACGCAAAGGTGCCGGCAACCCACGCCTCGTTTGCGTTACCGCGTGCCGCCATTTCCGCAGGCATACGCGCATTGTTGTTACTGCCCGGCACATTCAGTGTGGCGAACAGTATTCCTTCATGCTGCCAGCGCGCATTTTCGGGATACGCTTCGCTTTGCCGCGCCAACGCTATCTTGCGCTGGCCGAGTGAGTTGCCGTCCGCAAAAAACAGGCTGCGTAATTTTTGCAGACGCTCCAGCGGATCGCTGGCCGCGCCGAACGCGCGATGGCAATCCGTCCATTCATTGTCGCCGGGCGTGTAAATCAACGGCTGGTGCAGCAACGCGAACGCGTCGCGGCGCTGTATGAACAGCGCGTCGGTGCAAGGCGACCAGCCGCTTTTAAAATCACCCACATGAATTACAAACGCCGGCGCTTCGCGATTGATCTCGGCGATCATGCCGATATGCCGCGCCTCTTCTTCTTCGGTGTAGGGTGTATCGCCAAAGGCGGCGAAGGTGAAAGCGCTTTGCGCCGCTGCTTGGGCGGCGCAAACCACCCCCAGAAAAAGCGTGGCGAGCAAGCGGGTTAGCGGCGGCATGGCGCAACGGTCAAAGCGAAGTGGTGCGATAACTATTTGTTTTTAAATGTGATTTATGCATCCAGCTGTTTGCGCAGCTGATACAATAAATCCAGTGCATCACGCGGGGTGAGTGCATCGGGATCGACTGCGCGCAGCAAGCCCAGCACCGCGTGTTCCGCCGGCGCTTCGGGCTCCGGCGTGACGGTGGCTGTGGCAAACAAATCGCCCTGCGGATGAGCTGCCGCGCATTTTTCTTCGAGTGCCTGCAAATTGCGGCGCGCGGCGCGGATCACACTCGACGGCACGCCCGCCAGCTGCGCCACCTGCAGGCCGTAGCTTTGATTGGCGGGGCCCTCTTCAACACTGTGCAGAAAAACGATGTGATCCTTGTGCTCGACCGCGTCGAAATGCACATTGGCCACTTCACTTAAGCGCACGGCGAGTTCGGTCAACTCGAAATAGTGCGTCGCGAACAGTGTGTAACAGCGATTTTTTTCCACCAAATGCCGTGCGATCGCCCACGCCAGCGCAAGGCCGTCGTAGGTCGATGTGCCGCGGCCGATTTCATCCATCAGCACCAGGCTCGCCGGTGTGGCGTGATGCAGTATGTACGCCGCCTCTGTCATCTCGACCATAAAGGTGGAGCGCCCGCCCGCCAGATCGTCGGCGGCGCCGATGCGCGTGAAGATCTGATCCACCGGGCCGATGCGCGCCTGCTTCGCGGGCACGAAACAACCGCAATGCGCCAGCAGCACGATAATCGCGACTTGCCGCATATAGGTGGACTTGCCGCCCATGTTGGGGCCGGTGATCAGCAGCATCTGCCGCTCGGGTGCAAGCCGCGTGCCGTTGGCGATGAATTGATCGACCTGCGACTGCACCACCGGGTGGCGGCCGCCGTCGATTTCGATAACGGCGTCACTGGTGAATTGCGGCGCGCTCCAGTCGAGTGCCGCAGCGCGTTCAGCAAAGGTCACCAGCAGATCGAGTTCCGCCAGCGCGGCTGCCGCCAGTTGCAGGGGCGCAATATGCGGCGCCAGCGCCTCGAGCAACTGTTCATACAACAGTTTCTCGCGGGCCAGCGCGCGCTCCTGCGCCGACAGCGCTTTGTCCTCGAAGGTTTTTAATTCCGGCGTGATGTAACGCTCGGCGTTCTTCAGCGTTTGGCGGCGGCGGTAGTCGTCGGGCACTTTATCGCTTTGCGCGCGTGTGACTTCGATATAAAAACCATGCACACGGTTGTATTCGACCTTGAGCGTGCTGATGCCGGTACGCGCTTTTTCGCGCATTTCCAGCGCCAGGAGAAATTCACCGCAGTTCGTCTGAATGCCGCGCAGTTCATCGAGATCGCTGTCGTAGCCATCGGCGATCACGCCGCCTTCGCGCAATACGCTCGAGGGTTCGGGCTGTATCGCGGTGGCAAGCAGGGCTGCAAGTTCATCGCGCAGCGCCAGTTGTAGCGTGATGGCGCTGATACGCTCACCCGCAGAACCGGCAGTAAGCACGCGCAGCGCGGGCAGTTGCTGCAAGGTATCGCGCAAGCCCGACAGATCGCGCGGGCGTGCGGTTTTGAGCGCAATGCGCGAGGTGATGCGCTCCACATCCACAAAGCTGCGCAGCACCGCGTGGATGCGCTCGTGGCCGCTGCCGGCCATCAGCTCAGCGATAGCGGCATGACGGGCGCGCAGCAGAGCGCGGTCGGTCAAGGGGTGATGCAGCGCATGGCGCAACAGGCGGCTGCCCATCGCCGTGGCGCATTGGTCGAGTAAAGACAGCAGTGTCGGCGCGGGTTCGCCGCGCAGGGTTTCGGTGAGTTCAAGATTGCGCCGTGTCGCCGGGTCCATGCGCACCCATGCGCTCGATTGCTCGACGCTGAGCGCGCGCAAGTGCGCAACGGCCGCCCCCTGCGTGGATTTCACGTAATCGAGCAGGGCGTTGGCGGCGCCCACCGCGATGGTCATTTGCTCGGCGCCGAAACCCGACAGATCGTGGGTGCCGAACTGCTGGCACAAGTTGCGCCGCGCGGCATCGAAATCAAAATGCCAGGGTGCTATGTGGCGCAAGGGAATTTTTATTCTGTCGCTTAGCACAGTATCCAGGCCCTCCGCTGCTAGAATTTCCGCCGGGCGCAGCCGCTCAAGCTCGGCGTCAAGGTTGCTCCATGCGGTTTCACTGATGGCGAAGCGGCCGGAGGCGAGCGACAGCCACGCGATGCCCAGGGTATCGCGCACCCGGTGCAGCGCCAGCAGAATGTTGTCGCGTTTGTCATCGAGCAGCGCCGCATCGGTCAGCGTGCCGGGCGTGACCACGCGCGTGACCTTGCGCTCGACCGGACCTTTGGCAGTCGCCGGGTCGCCGATCTGCTCGCAAATCGCCACCGACTCGCCGAGTTTCACCAGCTTGGCCAGATACTGTTCGGCGGCGTGATACGGCACGCCCGCCATTTTGATCGGCTCCCCCGCCGAAGCGCCGCGGCTGGTGAGGGTGATGTCGAGCAGTCGCGCCGCACGCTCGGCGTCATCAAAAAACATCTCGTAGAAATCACCCATCCGGTAGAACAACAGCTTGTCCGCATGCTCGGCCTTGATGCGCAGGTACTGCTGCATCATCGGGGTGTGCGAGATGGCAGCGGAATCGCTGGCGGAGGCTTTCATAGGGGCATTATAGCGACCCGCTTGGTGTGGCCGTTTCGATTGTGCTATTCACGCCTATATGCTGAAGACCAGCTACGTGCGTCTGGTGCTCATTCCGTAAAAGGCCGATAGCGCGGTCGGATGATCACGCCGTGGGAACGGCGCGCCCGTTCGTCCCTAACACAAGTCAAGAGGCGGACGAATCCGGCTGTAAAACTTACTCAGAGAATCGGAAAACGCGGTCTGCCCCCTATTGTTCCCGCTTTTTTATCAGGTTTGTCCATTGTATTGTTCCGCGAGTTCAAATTCGAAGTGCAACTCTGATTAACAGGTTGGGTGGGCGAGGTGCGATAGCATCCGAGCCCCTCGACCACCAAGTCAAAGTTGCCAAGGATGAACTACACACACCTCACCCAAGACGAACGCTACCAGATAGCGATC
>SHXF01000161.1 GCA_009693435.1 Betaproteobacteria bacterium
ATGCATCGTCCCTGCGGCCTGTGCATGCGGCCCGGCGCCGAGCCCGTGTTTTACATCGGCGAACTGGGCCCCGGCAAGGAATTCAGCAATCGAAACTGGCCGAACCTCGGCCCGCGCGTCAGCATCGTGAACCATCTGGGCCACCTGCTGGCGCGTGTGGGCGATTTCGAAGGCGAGGGCAGGCCGAGCCAGTTCATTTCCCCGCACGGCATCGCCATCGACTCGCAGGGTTCGATCTATGTCGGCGAAGTTTCGCGCACCAATCTGACCAACAAGGGCGTGACCATCCCGGCGGGTACCGACCCGATCTGCCTGCAGAAACTCGAAAAACTGCCCGCGCCGGGGCGAAGTATCCCGCAGTGACGATTCCCTTTTCACCAGCCCGATCAAGGAGCATCTACCCATGACCCGACTGACACTTGCGCTCGCCTCCATCATCGTCGACAAGGCGCTCGAGTTGGCGCGCGCACGCAACTTGAAACCGGTGGCAGTCGCAGTGCTGGATGCGGGCGGTCACCTGCTGGCGATGAAGCGCGAGGAGAACGCCAGTATTCTGCGGCCACAGATTGCCGAAGCGAAAGCATGGGGATGCCTGGGCATGGGCTACGGCGGGCGCGAGTTCGTGCGCCGCAATGTCATTCGTCCGACGTTCTACGCGGCGCTCGCAGTGGCCTCCGAGGGACGGATCATGCCGGTGGCGGGAGGCGTGCTGATACGCGCGGCCGACGGACTGGTCATAGGCGCCGTCGGGGTGACGGGCGACGCGGAAGACAACGACGATGCCTGCGCCGTGGCGGGAATACAGGCCGCCGGCTTGGTGCCCGACACGGGCGATCCTGCCTGAGCGGGATTCCCGCGCGCGCATGGCGAAGCACGCGCACCCACGAACTTGCGTCTGCACCGGGAGCGAGACAGGCGTTGCCCCCGGCGTTCATCATTTCACTGAAGCGCAATCAGCGCCACTTGGGCAAAATGCGCAGGCGTCGCGAACACCCCCGGAGTTCGTGAGCCGCGGGCGCCGGTGATTCAATGCATCACGAGTACACGACAGGACACGACATGGCCAGCAAGACGATCCCCATCAAGCCCACCTACAAGTGCAACAAGTGCCCCGGATTCTGCTGCAACTACGAGCACATCCCGGTCCACAAGCGCGACCTGGCGCGGCTCGCCAAACATTTCGGCGTGTCGCTCGCGACGGCCGAGCAACGCTACACCAAGGTGATTGACGGCAGCCTCGGCATGCGCCACAAGAAGGATCACATCTACACCTCGACCTGCATGCTGTTCGACCAGAAAAAGCGCGCCTGCACGGCCTACGAGGGCCGGCCCGAGGTATGCCGCGGTTATCCCGACGGCCCCACCTGCGGCTACTACAACTTCCTCAAGTTTGAGCGCCGCTTGCAGGGCGATGATGAGTTCATACCGGACGCCTGAAGTGTCTTCGTCCTTCAGAGTGCCTTCTTCCTTCAGGGTGCCTTCTTCCTTCAGACACGCCTGGCGGCGCTATGCCCTGGCGGCGCGTCTGGGCATGGCGCTGTTGGTCATTTCGTTCGCCACGCGCTGCGCGCTGCTCATCGGCGCCGAGATCAGCGCGACCCTGCCTCAGGCGCTGGGCGCATTCGCGATGGGCGCACTCTATGACCTGATCGCCGCGGCGTTCGCGCTGGCGCCGCTGGTGGTGTGGCTGTCGCTGTTGCCGGACAGGCTGGCGGGCTGGCGGCCGCACCGCTGGCTGCTCGCATGCGGCACGGTCACGAGCCTCTTCCTGCTGCTGTTCATCGCGGTATCCGAGTGGTTTTTCTGGGCCGAGTTCGGCAGCCGCTTCAATTTCATCGCCATCGACTACCTGCTCTACGCCCAAGAGGTGCTCGGCAACACCTGGCAGAGCTACCCGGTGGGCAAGATCGTGCTCTGCCTCGCGGCGCTGTCGCTCGCCGCGGCATGGATCTGGTGGCGCGGCCCGCTGGGTGCGCCCGTCGCACCGATCGGCTGGCGCGCCCGCCTGGCCGGCGTGGTCCTCGCGACCCTCCTGCCGGTGGCGCTGTACTTCAACGTGTCCTCCACCGACAAGGAGCATTTCGCTTCCGGCTCGCTGAACGAACTCGCCGGCAACGGCCTCTACGAGTTCGCCGCGGCGGCGCGCAGCAACGAAATAGACTACATGCGCCTGTATTCCTCGCTGCCCGATGCGGATGCGTTCGGTTACGTGCGCCGGCAGATTTCGCTCTCCTCGGACGGCTGGATTTCCGACGATGTTGAAGACCGCGTGCATCTGATTCGCGGTTCGTTCGAGGAGAAGCGCCTCAACGTGGTGCTGATCAGCATCGAGAGCCTGGGCGCGGACTACGTCGGCGCCTGGGGCGACACGCGCGGACTCACGCCGCGCATGGACGCGCTGGCGAAGGAAAGCCTGGTGTTCCGCCAGGTGTATTCCTCCGGCAATCGCACGGTGCGCGGGCTGGAAGCCCTGTCCCTCGCGCTGCCGCCCACGCCGGGTCAGTCCATCGTGAAGCGCCCGAACAACACGCGTTTGTTCAGCCTGGGGCACGTGTTCGGCAACAAGGGCTACGAATCGCTGTACCTCTACGGCGGCTATGGCTACTTCGACAACATGAACGATTTCTTTTCCGCGAACGATTACCGGGTGGTGGACCGCAGCGCGATCCCGAAAGAGAAGATTCGCCACGAAAACATCTGGGGCGTGTGCGACGAAGACCTGTTCGACCTGGCGATAGGAGAGATCGGCGCATCGCTTGCCGCGGGTGGCGGCAAGCGACGCGTGTTCGCGCACATCATGACCACCAGCAATCACCGGCCGTACACCTATCCGTCGGGGCGCATCGACATCCCGTCGGGATCCGACCGCACCGGCGCGGTGAAGTACAGCGACTATGCCGTCGGCCATTTCATGGACGCGGCGAGGAAGCAGCCCTGGTTCGACGACACGCTGTTCGTCATCACCGCCGATCACGGCGCCAATGCGCGCGGCACCAGCGAGATTCCTGCCGACAAATATCTCATTCCGCTGATGTTCCACTCCCCCCGCCACATCAAGGCCGGCGAAGTGGACCGCCTGATGTCGCAAATCGACATTGCGCCCACCGTGCTCGGGCGCCTGGGGATGACTTATCGCAGCAAGTTCTTCGGCGAGGATATCTTTCGCGTGCCCCCCGGGCAGGAGCGCGCGTTCGTCGCCAATCACCAGGCAATGGGTTATCTGCGCGACGGGCGCATGGTGACCCTGCTGCCGCGCCAGCAGGTGAACGTCGTGCGCACGCCTCTGGCGGGGCCGGTGCGCTCGCAGCCGCCGCTGACCGATGCGGCAATCGTGCGCGAAGCCATCTCGTGGTATCAGTCCGCCTCGCTCGCCTTCCGCCGCGGCCGTTACCGGGAGGAGGCGCAGGATGCGGCCGCAACGCCAACCAAAGACCCGGGAAACGCGAAAGAGCAGAGAGGCCTGAGCGCCTTGCCGCGGCAATCGTCCCCCGCCCCGGGCGCAGCCGCTCCCCTGTAGCAACTGTTCTGGGGCAGAATAGCGCGTTGCGGGTCTGACTGGCCCGCGAACGGCCTTGCTTCGCGCCAGCCCGCCGGCTTTCGCGAAGACGGGCTCCGGCAATCTGCAAAACAGACACAGACAGGAAAATCAGGCGGCAAGAGAAAGCAGGCATGTCCGAACCCCCACCTTTTGAAATGGACCTGAGCCTTCAGGTCGGCAAGTACGACATCCTGAAGCTGCTCGGCAAGGGCGCGACCGGCATGGTGTATCTCGCCACCGATACCTTCTCGGGCAAGCAGGTGGCGCTGAAGACGATAGAGCCCGAGGTGTTCCGCGACCCGGAATTCGGCACCGTGTACCGCTCGCAATTCCTCAACGAGGCATCGCTCGCCGGCAAGCTGAAGCATCCGCACATCGTCATGATCTACGACGCGGTGGTGCAGGACGACTCCGGCCACATCGCGATGGAGGTGGTCAACGGCGGCGACCTGTCGCAGTTCGCGACCCCCGAGACCCTGCTGCCGGTTGCGGACGTGCTGCAGATCGGCTTCAAGTGCTGCGGCGCCCTGGAGTACGCGGCGCGCGAGGGCATCGTCCACCGCGACATCAAGCCGGCCAACATCATGGTCGCCGAAGGCACGGATGTGAAGATCTCCGACTTCGGCGCCGCATTCCTGCGCAAGAGCCAGGCGGTGCAGACCGCGTCCATGGGTTCGCCGTTCTATATGTCGCCCGAGCAGATCAACAACGAAACGCTCACCTTCCACAGCGACATGTACAGTCTTGGCGTGGTGCTCTACGAGCTGCTCACCGGCCAGCGGCCGTTCTCCACCAACAACATCGATGTGCTGGTCGAGATGATTCGCGGGCAGGATCCCGCGCCACCCAGCCAGCTGCGCCCGGGCCTGCCGCAGACCATAGACAACGTGGTGCTACGCGCGATGCAAAAGCAGCCGGGGCTGCGCTACGACACCTGGGCGGAATTCGCCGCGGACCTGTCGAGCGCGGTGAAGCTGGTGTTGCCCCCCGATGCCATCGCCGACACCGACAAGTACATGGCGTTGAAAAAAGTCCCGCTGCTCGCCACCTTGGGCGACCCGGAAATATGGGAGCTGGTGAAGGCCGGTCGTTGGTCGCACGTGGCCGCCAAACTGCTGGTGGTGCTGGAAAAGGAACCCGGGCAAAGCCTGTTCTTCGTCGCCGCGGGCAACGTCAAGGTGCTGCGCCAGGGGCGTCTTCTGAACGTGATCGGCCAGGGCGAATTCTTCGGCGAGATTTCCTATATCAGCGTCGGCGATTTGCCGCGTCAGGCCACGGTGGAAGCCATGACCGACCTGTTGCTCGCCGAATTCGAACCGGCGGCGATCGAGCGCATGAGCGTGGAGGCACAACTGCATCTCACCCGCACCCTGGTGCGCAACATGGCCGACCGTCTGATCACGGCGAATTCGCGCCTGGCGAAATAGATGCGCCGCGCCGAAGCGCAATCCGGGATGCGGCGCAATCGGATATTTCGACACTTTTATGCGGAAAGATGCCCGAAATACGCTAATCTACGGCATAGTCTATTATCCTATTTAGAATAATTACCGGACGACATCCCGCCATGGCCATGGTGCTGCGAACCGCTTGCCTGCTGCTCGTCCTGGCCGCGTTACCCGCCTGCGGCACCCTGGAAGGCTACAAGTTCATCCAGGAATCCGATTTCGCCGCCCTGGCGCCGGGCCGGACCACGCGGACCGACGTGCAGAAGCTGCTCGGCCGCCCCTTCAACACCACCGGCGCCGGCAGCCAGGACGAAGTCTGGGAATACCACTACGCCGCGAACACCGAATCGATGTTGCTGTGGGTGTTCTTCGACGCCGGCGGCACCATCAAGAAGGTTCAGTCCGTGCTGCCACGGCTGTACCAGCCGGATTCGCGCGACTGAGACCGCGGGTACGAGGGCGAACGATCGGGTGCACTTCAAACTGATGCGCCGTCAGCTACCGTCCTGTACCAGGACAAGAGAC
This sequence comes from Betaproteobacteria bacterium, assembly GCA_009693435.1. Next base: position 5,512 of record SHXF01000161.1, read on the forward strand.
TGCCCGCCGAGCATTGGCCATCATTACCGCACAGCGCAGCCGTAGGGCGCAGCGTAGGGCGCAGCTTCAGCGCGCCAAATATCGGTAGTTTCCCCGCGACCATGGCGCGATGAATCCGCGCCCTACAAGGGTGGTCCTCGGGTGCGCATCAAACTGATGCGCCGTCAGCTACCGTCCTGTACCAGGACGAGAGACTGCCCGCCGAGCAGTGGCAATCATTACCGCACAGCGCAGCCGTAGGGCACAGCGTAGGGCGCAGCTTCAGCGCGCCGTATTCCAGTGTTTCCCCGCGACCATGGCGCGATGAATCCGCGCCCTACGAGGGTGGTGCTCGGGTGCGCTTCAAACTGATGTGTCGTCGGCTACCGTATTGAACCAGGACGAGAGACTGCCCGCCGAGCAGTGGCAATCATTACCGCACAGCGCAGCCGTAGGGCGCGGCTTCAGCGCGCCGAATACCGGTGGCTTCCCCGCGACCATGGCGCGATGAATCCGCGCCCTACGAGGGTGGTGCTCGGGTGCGCTTCAAACTGATGTGCCGTCGGCTACCGTATTGAACCAGGACGAGAGACTGGCCGCCGAGCAGTGGCAATCATTACTGCACAGCGCGGCCGTAGGGCGCGGCTTCAGCGCGCCGAATACCGGCAGTTTCCCCGCGACCATGGCGCGATGAATCCGTGCCCTACAAGGGTGGTGCTCGGGTGCGCATCAAACGGATGTGCCGTCGGCTACCGTATTGAGCCCGGACGAGAGGGTAGTCATGACGCAAACAGTGAACTTTCCGCATTAGTTTGAACCGCTCCCAGCCCGCTCAGCGTCCAAAGCAATGAGACTACATCGTGCTAGCATGTAGTCTCACTTTGGACAACGACTGCGGAGGGGGACTTTCATGCGCCAGGCGGCCCACGTAAGCATCCGCGAACTCAAGAGCCGGCTGAGCCACTACCTGCGCCTGACCAAAGCCGGGGAGTCGGTGGTGATTACCGACCGGGGGATTCCGATCGGGCGCATCGTTCCCATCGGCAGGCACCTGGGCGAGCGCCTGGCGGCAATGCTACAGGCCGGCCAGGCGGAGTGGAGTGGGCTCAAGCTTGCAGCCAGGGCGCCGGTGGCAAGGATCGCCAAAGCGGCGACGCTGCGCGGCAGGCGCACTGTTGCGCAACTGCTGGTGGATGATCGCGGATGATCGTGTATCTCGACGCGAGCACACTGGTCAAACGCTACGTCGCCGAAGCCGGTTCCACCGAAGTGGGCAAGCTGATCGGCGAGGCCGACGCGCTGGGCACGGCCGTCATCAGCCGCGCCGA
>SHXF01000162.1 GCA_009693435.1 Betaproteobacteria bacterium
GCTTTCCCGTATGCATCGAACCACCTCCAGAAAAATCCGGAAGTTTCCAACACATTGAAATCGGTGACACCCGTGTTAATCATTTATGTACGTATTATCAGTAAGTTAAGTCGCGCTCACCCCAAAATCTCCGGACAGCAGTGATATTTATTGTTAATCAGAGGCGAGGGGACAGCGACATTTTCAAAACCGGTAAACGCCGGCTTATAAAACGTGCCTTTCGTACTACTACCCCTTCAACAACCCCAAGTCCGCCAGCGCCGCCGCGATCACCTGATCCTGATCGCGGGTGTACTGGAGCGTGGCGCCGCTGGCGAGATAGACGTACTCCTGTGAACTGGCTGCCAGTTCATTTTTCCATTCATCGGTCTGCACCATCCTGCCAAACACGCCGTCCCAGAACGCGATCTGCGCCGGCGTCATGCCTTTCGGGCCGACCACCGTGCGCCAGTTCGAGGATACGGATTTCAGGCCCTGCTCGGTCAGCGTCGGCGCGTGGGCAAGCGCGCCGCTGAGCCGCTGCGGTGACGCCACGCCGAGCACCCGCACCTGGCCCGCCATGACCTGACTGATGAGCGAGGGCACCACCGACACCGCGTAATCAATGTGTCCGCCCATCGCCGCGATGGTCGCATCAGCGCCTGATCTGAAAATCACAATCCTGATTTTGCGCGGATCGCCTTTCACGGTTTTCAATGCCTGGCCCAACGCGATGTGCCCCACGCCGCCGCGCGCGGTCATGCCGCCGGTGACAGCATTCGGGTCTTTGGCCATGCGCCCGAACAGATCACGCGCGGTCTTGAACGGCGAATCGGGTTTCACCACGATAATCATGTAGTCGTGCGCCAGCGGCGCCAGCGGCGTGACATGCGCGTACGACAACGGACTGACGCCGGTCTTGCTGATAGTAGCCAGCGTGGTATTCGCCATCGACAGATAATGCCCGTCGCCCGCGTGCTGGTTCATGTAGACCATGCCGAGGGTGCCGGTGCCGCCGGGTTTGTTGACCACCGAACTGGATACCTCGAGAAACTTTTTTTCCTGAAACAGGCGCTGCATCACGCGCGCCGGGCGATCGGCGCCGCCGCCCGCGCCCGACCACACAATGATTTCAACGTTCCTGTCGGGGCGCCAGTCGGCGGCCTGCGCCAAGCCCGATGCGCAGGCGAGCACGCACGCGACCAGCGCTGTCGAAACTGCGCGGCGTATTATCACGGCCTTTGCAAAAGTTCAAATAAAAACAAACGCTTACTTTATCAACACATTCACCAGCAACTGCTGGTAAATCTTTTTCAGCGGCTCGATCTCCTCCACCCCCACACATTCATTGAGCTTGTGTATCGTCGCATTGGTGGGGCCGAACTCCACCACCTGCGGGCAGATGTCGGCGATGAAGCGTCCGTCGGAGGTGCCGCCGGTGGTGGAGAGTTCGGTGTCCACGCCGGTGACGGTTTTGATCGCGCGCGTGATGGCGTCGACCAGATCACCGCGTTGCGTCAGAAACGGCCGGCCGTCGACGCGCCATTCCAGATCGTAGGTCACGCCATGCCGGTCCAGAATGTTGACCACGCGTGTTTGCAGTGACTCGGTAGTGCTCGCCGTGGAATGGCGGAAATTGAACTTGATGTGCGCGGCGCCTGGGATCACATTGTTCGCGCCGGTGCCGGAATTAAAATTGGAAATCTGCCAGGTGGTCGGCGGAAAATATTCGTTGCCGTTGTCCCATTTCGTTTGCGCCAGATCGGCGATGGCGGAAGCCACTTCGTGTATCGGATTGCGCGCCATGTCGGGATAGGCGACATGGCCCTGTATGCCGTTCACCGTGAGGAGGCCGGTGAGCGAACCGCGGCGGCCGTTTTTGATCATGTCGCCGAGTTTTTTCACTGAGGTGGGTTCGCCCACCACGCAGTAGTCGAGCTTTTCGCCGCGCGCGGCGAGCGCTTCCACCACCCGCACCGTGCCGTCAATCGCCGGGCCTTCTTCATCCGAGGTAAACATCACCGCCAGCGAACCGGGATGATCGGGATGCGCCCTGACGAAATCACGCAGCGCCAGCACGAAGGCCGCAAGCGAAGTTTTCATGTCGGATGCGCCGCGCCCATAGAGCCAGCCGTCGCGGATGGTGGGCGTGAAAGGGTCACTGGTCCACTTATCGAGCGGACCGGTGGGCACCACATCGGTGTGGCCGGCAAAACACAGCAGCGGCTTTGCCGTGCCGCGCCGCGCCCACAGATTATCCACGCCGCCCATGCTGATTTTTTCGCACTTGAAACCGAGCGGTTCCAGTATCGCAATCAGGATGTCGAGGCAGCCTGCGTCTTCCGGCGATACGGAATTGCGCGCGATGAGTTGCTTGGCGAGTTCGAGAGTATTGATTTCCACGGGCAAATTCTCCTTGATGAGCAGCGAATCTTATCAAAGTGCAGGTAAAATCCGCACTCCTTCCACGATCTCGCGTTGTCACGTCCGCCATGTCTGCCAAACCCGCATTGATTATTTCGCACCGCTGCCACGCCGAATTCGGCGCCGCACTCGCCGCCGCCGTTACCCGCCTGAAACTGCCGCACGATATCGTTGCACTGCCGGCGGACAAAGACGCACGGCTTTCCGAGGCCGATGTGGCACGCGCCGAAATCGCTTTTTTTTCACAGGATCTCAATCCCACGCACTCGCGGCAGTTCTTTTCGGCGGTGCGCAAGGCGCCCAACTTCAAGTGGCTGCATGTGTTCAATATCGGCGTCGATCATCCGATCTATACCGAAATGCTGGAGCGCGGCGTGCGGGTCACCACCTCCGCCGGCACCACCGCGCAGCCGATCTCGCAGACAGCCCTGACCGCAATGCTGATGCTGGCACGGGGTTTTCCGCACTGGCTGAAAGCGCAGGCCGAACATCGCTGGGACCCGGTGCGCCTGCAAAACCCGCCGCGCGATTTGCCGGGGCAAACCGTGCTGGTCTACGGCATGGGGCAGATCGGCACGGAATTTGCGCGACTTTCCCGGGCCTTGAGTTTGCATGTCATCGGCGTGCGCCGCAGTGCGCGCAAAGCCGATGACCCGGTGGATGAAATGCACACGCCGGATCAACTCGATAGGCTGCTGCCGCGTGCCGATTGGCTGATGCTGTGCTGCCCGCTGACAGCCGAAACCCGCAAGCTGCTGTCGGCACAGCGTTTGTCACTATTGCCGAAGGGCGCCTATGTGCTGAATGTCGCGCGCGGCGAAGTGATCGATGAAGCCGCCATGATAGCTGCGCTCAAAAGCGGGCACCTCGCCGGCGCGTATCTGGATGTGTTTGAGCAGGAGCCGCTGCCTGCCGCGTCGCCGCTATGGGATTTGCCCAACGTGATCGTGACGCCGCACAATTCAACCAGCTCCAGCGGCAACGAACAGCGCGTGCTCGATTGCTTTGTGCACATTCTCGAACAATGAAAAAACAAAACACCGTTGACCAATGAAGTGCTACGCACCGGATAAAATGAAATTAAAACAAACACTTGCATTTGCTTCGACGCTGGGCGCTTGCGCAGTGGCCGTGGCGCAGTCCTACCCCGCCAAAGCGGTGCGCATCGTGGTGCCGTTTGCCGCCGGCGGCAACACCGATTTCACCGCGCGCACCATTGCGGCCAAGCTCAGCGAGGCACTGGGCCAGCAATTTCTGGTAGATAACCGCCCCGGCGCTTCCACCAACATCGGCTCCGACATGATCGTCAAAGCTGCACCCGACGGCTACAACATTCTGTTGGGTGGCGCGGCGAACACCATCAACGTCGCCGCGCTGGCCAAAGTGCCGTTTGATTTGCAGCGCGATCTGGCGCCGATCATTCTGTGCGTGAAGGGTGCCAACGTGCTGTCGATACATCCATCGCTGCCCGCGAAAGATCTCAAGCAACTGATCGCGCTGGCGAAAGCAAAGCCGGGGCAGTTGAATTACGGCACTTCGGGTGTCGCCAGTTCCAATCACATGGCCGGTGAATTGTTCATGCTTATGGCGGGCATCAAGCTTAATCATGTGCCGTACAAGGGCAACGCGCCGGCGCTGACCGATCTTATCGGCGGCCATGTCGAGATGATTATCAGCGGCGTGCCCGCGTTGATACCGCACCTCAAGAGCGGGCGCATACGCGCGGTGGCGATCGGCAGCCTGAAGCGCTTCGCGGCGATACCCGAAGTGCCGACCTTCGACGAACAGGGCCTCAAGGGTTACGAAGCCTCGACCTGGTTCGGCTTTATGGCGCCGATCAAGACGCCGCGTGACATCATCACCAAGCTCAATGCCGAGACCGCCAAAGTACTCGCCAGCAAAGAAATACGCGAGCGCTATCAGGTCGAGGGCCTTGAGCCGCAGGGCGGATCGCCGGAGGCATTTGCAAAGTTTATCGCCTCGGAGATCGCTCTCTATACGCGGGTAGTCAAGGCCGCGAATCTGCCCAAGTTGTAAGCGGTGCCAGATTGGAAGGCCAGTGATTCTTCGACATCAACGATTAAGGAGTATGCATGCGTATCCATAACCTGTACACCGACGCTAACGGTGAATCCCACTTTCGTGACATCGAAGTCGAGTGGGCCGAAGAGCGGCGCGGCAGCAAACTCTCGAAGCGCCTGCCGGCGACCGGCATTATCTTCCGCGAGACCAAGGCGGAGAACACGGTCGACTGGCATACGGCGCCGCGCCGCCAATACATCGTGAATCTCGAGTCCGGGGTCAAAATCACCGCCAGCGACGGGGAAAGCCGGGTAATCGGCACCGGCGAAATTCTTCTGGTTGAGGACACCACAGGCAAGGGCCATGTATCGGAGGGGCTTGGAGCGTTGCGACGCAGTCTTTTTATACCTATCGAATAGCGGCATCCGGAGATCATTTCCAGCCTCCATGGCACCGTTTGCGTGGATTCGTAAAAAAACCTGGAAGAGGCTTGGCCTTGACGCGGCCTGCCACGGTATCTACTACGTAGAAACTTTGGCGCCTGGCACAGGAGAAGTTCATGCACGCGATTATCAAAAAATGGGGCAACAGCCCCGCAGTGCGGCTCAATTCGTCCGCAATGAAAATTGCCTGTTTCGACATAGAGCAACGCGTGACGATCAAAGCGTCCAAAGGGCGCATCGTCATTGAGCCTGCTGATAAATTCGAGTTTAAGCTGGAAGAGCTTGTGGCTGGTATCACCCGTGAAAACGTTCATGGAGAAGTTGATTTTGGCGGCCCTGTTGGCAAGGAAGCAGGTGCAGTTCCGTCACCGCTTTAAGTCTGCGGAATTCTTCTTGACCGTCGCCTTCAGAATCTCGATCAGGCGGCGCCCCGCCGGTGACAGGTAACCGTCCTTTCTGTAACTCACGTGGACGCGGCGAATCCGCTCCAACTCTTTTACCTTGATCTCTGCAACGCGGTACTGCGATGCGACTTCCTTGAGGGTGAGCCGCGTTGAATAGCCCAGCAAACCCGCATTGGCTACCAGATAGTCCCGCAGGGGCGAGGAGTCGGTCCTAATTCCCGTGCGCGGCGCCGGATTGCCGGCAGCCAACGACGCTTCGACGAATACGTCCCAACGCGCGCTGATGCCGCTGCGCGCCCAGCGCTCCTGCGCGAGGTCTCGAATGCTCACTTGCTTGCGCCTGGCCAGCCGGTGATTTGCCGCGACAAAGGTGACAAACGCGTCGTCCAACAAGTGCTCATGCACAAGGTCATCCTGCGACGGGACGGCGTCGTGTACGATCAGGTCCAGTTCTCCGCTGCGCAGCGCCGGCAGCAGCCCGGAGGTCATGGCCGTCACCACCAGCTCCAGATCCGCAGCGTCTTTTAACAATTCAGCACAGGCGGGTGCCAGCGGGAAGGTCATCACGCCGGGATGTGCGCCGATGCGCAGGATCCCCGACCGGCCCTGGCTCAAGTCCGCCACTTCGCGCAACACATCCTCGCGCGCCAGACGCAGCCGCTGAACGCGCGCCAACAGCGCCGTGCCGGTTGCGGTCAATTCGACACCCTTGGGGGTGCGCTTCACCAACTTTGTCTGCATCGCTGTTTCCAATCGGCGCAGGCTCAGGCTGAGCGCGGGCTGGCTTAAGTTCAAAGCCTCCGCCGCGCGGCCGACGTGTCCGTGCTGGGCGAGCACGGCGAAATACTCTATGTCTCGAAATTCCATGATGATAAGCAGTAATTATGAAGTCTCTATTCTCGCACAATTTCGTTAATGCGTGGCAGGTGTCAACATGAATTCGTGGGACGACAAAACACGCAAGCGCAAGCAGCAATTCTCAATTTGCTTCGTCAGCAGAATCTGTGGGTGAGTTTCACCCATTTTAGAAAATTGGGTGTTCACGCTGGTTGAATACTTTGACAAGCAAAGTTATCCACGGGCGCGCGTGCGGCTCCCTGCATAGAGCCAGAGCGCGCGCGCCGGTGGGT
>SHXF01000048.1 GCA_009693435.1 Betaproteobacteria bacterium
GCGCATCGCCAGCGTCAATCATCCAAAGACAAGGAAAACCATCCGAAAGAGCCCCTTCCATGAACAGCTAAACAACGACTTTCATCCCCGTCAAACCGGTCAAGATGATTGTCGTTTGACCGGCCATGCTGCTTGACGCCGTCCAGCGTCGATTCAAACGTCCCGCGGATTGCGTCGCGTGGCGCAGGAACAGGGCCTGGTTTGGTGCGCGATAAAATCCTCCGGCAGGCTCCCGTTCTCGAACTGACCGACCGCGATCATGAGCAGCAGCTACGCAGGCAAGCCTTGTCCGAAGTGCGCCCATGTGCGCGCAGAGTCGGAAACCGCACCCGACTGGCAATGCCCGAAGTGCGCTATTGCCTACGCCAAGTTAGTCGGCGCCCAATCGCATCCCGTGTCCGGCGCGGCCGGCCTTCGTGCCTCCGGGGGCGGATCCGGTGCGTCGGATCTGGATCGGACCGGCCACCCGGAAGTCTTCATAACGCAAAAATTCGAGTTGGCGGAACTGTCCGGATTCGAAGCCAGAAATCGCTACCGGATTTCCGACGCACGAGGGAACCCGATCGGCTATGCGGCCGAGGAAGGGGGCGGAGGATTCGGCTTCCTGCGTCGCCAGCTGTTCGGCCACTGGCGGTCTTTTGAGATCCATTTCTACGACAACGCCCGTCGGGCGGTGCTTCACGCCGTGCATCCCTTCCGGTTCCATTTCTCGCGCCTGGAAATTTTCGACTCGAACCACCGTCTCATCGGCGCCGTTCAAAGAAGGTTTTCACTTCTGACAAAGCGGTTTTGCGTCGAGAACCATCGTGGAGTTCCCATCATGGAAGTGGCCTCTCCTATCTGGAAATTATGGACGTTCCCGTTCATTGCCGACGGCGCAGAGGTGGCTTCGGTGAACAAGAAATGGTCCGGGATCCTGAGCGAAGCTTTCACCGACCGGGATAATTTTCAGGTGGAATTCCATACCCAGGATCTCCCCAATGATCAGAGAAAGGTCATTCTGGCCGCTGCGATCTAGGTGGACCTGATGTATTTCGAAGAAAAGGCTTCCATCATCCCAACGTTGGCGGACTAGATTCGACTGGTTGGCCGAAACGCGCATGTTGCCCTCGTTGTACATACTGACCGGCGCGTCCCCTCAGGCGCTACGGCTTGCCCCGAGCGGCGTGGCAGTGACCTGCGAGCCTCCCCTGCCGCCCGACCCACCACAGGATGGCCGCCATGCCCGGAAAACGGCGTGACCGGGCGCGCCGGGCCGGCGTTGTCATTGTCGACGATCATCCCGTGGTGTGGCGCGGGCTGTGCTCGCTGATCGACAGCGAGCCTGACCTCGCGGTCTGCCGGTAGGCCACCAACTGCCAGGGCGCGCTGCAGGTTATCGGGCAGAGCGCACCCGGGCTGATGATCGTCGATCTCGCGCTGGAGGGCAGCGATGACGGCCTGGACCTGGTGAAAGCCATGAAGGCCCGCCTTCCGAAGATCCCGGTGCTGGTGCTCTCGATGCACGCCGAAGCCGTGTATGCCGAGCACGCCCTGCGGGCCGGCGCGCGCGGCTATGTCTCCAAGCAACAGCTGGGTGAGACGGTGCTCATCGCCATCCGCCGTTTGCTCGGCGGCGAGATGTACATGAGCGACGCGCTTGCGGCGCGGCTGGCGGCGCAATTCGTCGGCGGGCAAACGCGCGACCGGCCTCGCCCCTGGCGCGGCTCAGCGACCGCGAGCTGCAGGTGTTTCGACTCCTCGGTCAGGGCCGGAGCACGCGCCAGATAACGCAGCTCCTCAATCTGAGCATAAAGACGATCGAATCCCACCGGGAACACCTCAAGCAGAAGCTGACGCTCAAGACCTCAGCCGAGCTGACCGATCGCGCCATTCAGTGGGTGGAGACCGGCGCTGCCGGCTGAGCTTGCGGCCCTGCCTCATACCCGGATTGGCATGGACTTGATTGAAAGAGCCAATCAAACGGCGATGGCCTCGACGCCTTTGCGTTCAATCAATTGAAGCAGTCTGGCTGCGGCACCGGTGGGGTGCTTACCGGAATCCGGCGCTTCCCATTTCTGGACGGTCGAAACGCTGACGTTCAACAGCGCGGCGAAGACCGATTGGCTCATGAGTGCCCTGGATTTCCTGATCTGCGCTACCTTTTTTGGCGTGAACTCGGGAGGCTTCCGGCAAAGCGTTTGAATCTGCGCCATGTCCGGCTTGGTTATCAGGCCATGGGCGTTCAGGGCGCCGGCCATCTGCGCCAGTTCATCGAGCATCCGACGATCGTCGAACTCCGGCTGTTTGTATTTTGTGCGTTCAGTCATGGCATATCTCCTCAATCGTTCCGGCATCGAGCATTTCGGTCATCTTCGCGGTGCCGACATTTTCAAGCCCCTTGGCGAGCAACTTTGCCGCCTCGACAACCTTGTCGGAAAAATCTCTTCCTGGATCATTCTTCTCCCGTCCGACCAGGAAGAAGAGGGCGCTTTCGTGCTTCTTGGCGACCAGCGCTCGGATCGAGCCGCTTTTCCCCTGACCAGCAATTGCAACGCGCTTCTTGCATACGCCGCCGCCAAGGTCCGCCTCGAAAATTCCTTGTTCGATTTCGCGAGCGGCGGTGCAGAGCGCTTTTTCGCTCACGAGTTTCCTTGCCCATCGCGCGAAGGTTTTAAGCTTGAATACCCGTTTGGTGCACATGGAGTGCTTATAGCATGCCATAGCACCACGTGCAATAGCAATTGGACAGTCCATGCTGGTGATTGTCGATCCCGCGATCGAGGCAGCGAAGACGGCCTGGACCTGGTGAAGGCCATGAAGGCCCGCCTTCCGAAGATCCCGGTGCTGGTGCTCTCGATGCACGCCGAAGCCGTGTATGCCGAGCGCGCCCTGCGGGCCGGCGCGGGCGGCTATGTCTCCAAGCAACAGCTGGGCGAGACGGTGCTCATCGCTATCCGTCGTTTGCTCGGCGGCGAGATGTACATGAGCGAGGCGCTCGCGGCGCGGCTGGCGGTGCAGTTCGTCGGCGGGCAAACGCGCGAGCCGGCCTCGCCCCTGGCGCGGCTCAGCGACCGCGAGCTGCAGGTGTATTGACTCCTCGGTCAGGGCCGGAGCACGCGGCAGATTGCGCAGGCCCTCAATCTGGGCGTGAAGACGATCGAATCCCACCGGGAACACATCAAGCAGAAGCTGAAGCTCAAGACCTCAGCCGAGTTGACCCATCGCGCCATTCAGTGGGTGGAGACCGGCGCTGCCGGCTGAGCCTGCGGCTCGCATGGGGTTTCCCCCGCGCGACGACCGGCAGATCGCCATTGCGCAACTGCGCCCGGGGACCGGGTTCGACAACTCAAGCATGATCCACCTGCGCCACCAGCTTCACACCCAGCGCCTTGCACACCCGGCTGATCGTATCGAAGCGCGGCTGCGCGTCACGTCGCAGCGCCCGGTACAAAGCCTCGCGGGTTATCCCGGAGGCCTTGGCGATCTCGCTCATGCCTCGTGCTCGGGCAATGTCGCCCAGCGCCGCCGCAAGCAGAGAAGGGTCGTTGTCTTCGAGCACGACGGTCAAGTATTCAGCCATCGCCTGCTCGCTGTCCAGGTGCTCGGAAAAATCAAACTCGGGCAGATCGGCGATGCGGGTCTTCTTTGTCATGGTTCACTCCTCTATCGTGGCCGCGAGTTTTACGGCCTTGGCAATGTCGGCGGCCTGTGACGATTTGTCACCACCACCCAGCATCAAGATCAGCAACTCGCCGCGCCGGATGTAGTACATGCGCCAGCCCGGCCCGAAATGCTCGCGCATCTCGAAAACGCCATCGCCGACCGGCTTCACGTCTCCGAGATTTCCCAGCGTAGCCTTCCGCAAGCGGGTCAGCAAACGGCGATGTGTCAATCCATCCTCGAGGGCGAACAGCCAAGCATTAAATTTTTCGGTGCGCTTGATCAGATACCTGCGCGGACTGTAATCAATCGGTTACAGTGTGTCAACGCCGTCACCTGTTTCGACACTCCATGCACGCGTACACGAACGGGCACAAGTACCACGCAAGTGATTTCACTTTCGGCAATCGTCCGTACTGCGCAAGCGAGAACATGCGAGCTACCGCTCCACAAGAGACGGAATCGAAACCCCCGTCGTTCCAATTGGTGCCCACGTCGATAGTGAAGCTTTACAGGAGATTTGTCATGACTGCCAGGAATAAAGCCGCAAGCCCGATTCTGGATGCGGTCCACGAAACCGCGCGTGATCTGCACACAGCAGGTTTTATCGACAAGCGTCGGATGCTCGAGTACGACGCGTTGTGCCTTGCGCCGGTACCGGCGTATTCGAGCAGTCGGATCCGCGCGCTGCGAGTTCGCCACAAGCTCAGTCAAGCGGTGCTGGCCGCCGTGCTCAACGCCAGCCTGTCTACGGTGCGCAAATGGGAGATCGGCACGAAACACCCGAGCGGCCCTTCGCTGAAACTCCTCAATCTGCTGGACCGAAAGGGTCTGGAAGCGTTGATCTGACCGAGAGTGGTGAGAGCCGTGAGAGTGGTTCGCGACGACGCCGGACGCGATGCCCCCGGCATCACGCCTGTCCGCAGGCAGACGCCATACACGCGACATTCAGCGACCTTGTAACCCGGCGCGTTATCGCCCCATCGTCTGCGGCAGCCAGATCGCCAGCCCCGGAATCAGCACCAGCACCAGGATGCGCACCACATCGGCCATGACGAAGGGCAGGATGCCGCGCACTATGGTCTGCATCGGGAGATTGGGGACGACCGCGCTGATCACGAAAAGGTTCATGCCCACGGGCGGCGTGATGGTGCCGATTTCGGCGAGGGTCACCAGGATCACGCCGAACCAGATCGGATCGAAGCCGAGCGCCTTGATCAGCGGAAACACCGTGCCTATGGTCAAGAGGATCATCGACAGGCTGTCCATCAGGCAGCCGAGTATCAGGTAAAACACGCAGATCAGAAACAGCACCCAGTAACGATTCCACCCGGATTCCTGGATCATCCCGATGAGCATCTGCGTCAGGCCGGTCGCATCGATGAAGTAGTTGAGGATGGTGGCGCCGATGAGTATGAAAAAAATCATCGCCGTCGTCTCGGCGGTCTCGGTGAACCCTGCGCCGAGCACTTTCCACGTCAGGCGACCGCTGATCGCGGTCATGAGGATGGCGCCGAATGCGCCGACGCTGGCGGCCTCAGTCGGTGAAAACCAGCCGAAATAGATACCGCCCAGCACCACGCCGAACAGGGCCACCACCTGCCAAACTTCGCGCAAACCCTTGATCCGCTCGGACCAGCTCGCCCTGGCGGCAGCCGGTCCCATTTTCGGATTGCGCAGGGTCATCCAGTTGACCGCGCCCATGTAAAGGACTGCGCCGAGGATGCCGGGAATGATCCCGGCGATGAACAGGGCGCCGATCGAGGTTTCGGTCATCAGCCCGTAGACGACGAAGGCGATGCTGGGCGGGATCATGATGCCGAGCGTGCCCCCGGCGGCGACCGAGGCCGAAGCCAGGCGATCGTCATAGCCGCGCGCGCGCATTTCGGGCATGGCAATGCGGCCTATGGTCGCCGCCGTGGCAATGGTGGAGCCGCACACCGCGCCGAACATGGCCGACGCGCCTATGGTGGCCATGGCGAGTCCGCCGCGCCAATGGGCGACGAAAGCGGAAACGAGGTTGTAGAGGCTGCGCGACATGCCGCCGTGCGCGGCAAACACGCCCATCATGATGAACAGCGGCACCACCGACAGGCTGATCGGGAACACCGACTCGAAGGCGGCCCGGCCGAGCACGAAGCCGACGTTCGAAAATCCGCCGACTATCCCGTAGCCCACCGCACCCACCACGCCCATGGCAATCGCAACCGGCACGCGCAGCATGATGAGCAGCACGACGATGCCGAATCCGACGCCTCCGATCCATTCCTGGCCCACGCTAGATCCCCCCCGGTTCCCGGTGCGGCAGGCCCAGCGGATCCGTGCCGCGTGCCGCCATCGAGAGATAACGCAAGGCGACCGTGAGGCACGCCAGCACGGAGACCCCGAGACCGATGAGCAGCGGCATCCAGTACCAGATGATGGGAATACCGAGGGTCAACGAACTGTCCCCCTTGCCCACCTGCAATGCCGCCTGCGCGTAGCCATAACGCAGCAGCACCGCGACGAAGACCAGGGTGAGCAGGGCCACGACGCTCTTGAGCACCGCGAGCGCCCGTCGCGGCAGCGGGTCGGTCACGAACTCCACGCCCACGTGGCCCTCGCGTATGAAGGCGTAGGGCATGGCGAGGCAGATGCAGCTCATAACCATCAGCTGCGTGATGTCGTTGATCCCGGGAATCGAGAGCGCAATGGTCTTGCGGCCGGAGATGTCGATGATGGAGGCGAGGATGGCGATCAGGATCAGCACCATGCCGGCGTACGCCAGCACTTTCCCCGCCTGCTCCAGGCCGCGATACAGGGTTCTGATCATGCCCATCGCCCGGCGGCCGCGCGCGTGCGGCCGCCGGACGGTGTGTAACGACTCACGCTGGGGATGTGTCCGCGGCGAGGGAGGGGGACTATCGGGCAAACTGCGCGGTGCGCTTCAGCATTTCGTCGTAAATTGCGCGGGCATTGGGGACACCCTGCTTTTCGGTCTCGGCGATCTGCTGATCGACCACCGGCTTGAACTGCTCGCGCCACTTTGCCCGCTGCTCGGGGGAAACAGGCGATTCAATTATCCCCTTCGCCATTCCCGCCACGCGGCCCGCCTGCTCGGACTTGTTCCAGCTGGCGGCAAAGGCCGCGACCCATGGATCGCCGGTGGTGTCGTCGATCGCCTTCTTTGCGATGGCGGGCAGCTCGTCGTATTTCTTCTGGTTCATGACCACGTGGAAGCAGGTCACAAACATCTGCGCCGTATAGTGGTAGCGGACCAGATTCTCGACCTTGAACGCCATCACGCCGTCGTACCCCATGATGGCGCCATCGATGATGCCTTTTTCCAGGCTCTCGTAGATCTGCGGCACGGGCAGGGTCACCGGCACGCCGCCGAGATGCTGCAGCACCGCCTGCGACTGGGCGTTGGTGACGCGGATGCGCAGGCCTTTGAGGTCCTCCATACGTTCCACTTTCTTGTCCCGCGTAAAAAATCCGATGGCCGTGCCGCACATCATTCCCAGCAGCTTGAACCCTTTTGTCTCTGCGGCAAGATGGGAGTCGCGCATCGACCAGAGCGCCTTGCTCGCTGCTTCGGAACCGGAGGCCATCTGCGGAAGTTCCATAAGCAGCGCGCGCGGCATGCGCCCCCGTGGAAATCCGTTCTGCGCCAGGGCGATGTCCATGACGCCGGCGGCGACCTGATCGCTCTGATTGGCGACATTGCCAAACGGCGAATTGCCGGCAAACGTGCGCACCGTCACCGTGCCGTTGGTTCGCTTTGCCATCTCCGCCGCCCAGGGCGTCAGGAAGTCGGCCACGAAAAAGTGTCCCGGCGGCACGAATGTGCTCGCCTTGAGCTCGATCTTCTCCTGGGCGATTGCAGGATGGGCGGCAACTGCCACAGCCACGGCGGACACGAACATGCGAATGGACTTTGTCACTGTCTGCTCCTTTGAATGGTGTTCGAGTCGGCAGTAGCGGGCAGGCGGATTCTTGTCATTGCCAGATCGCCTTCACTGAATCACCCGATGCGCGCGCCGAGAGCCGCATCGGGATCCGGACGATGCCTTCGAGGGCAAGTATAGGCGGTGTAGAATTAAATAGTAAAGGCGCAGTAAAGGGTGCCAACGCAGCAAAGCAGGAGGAAAGTTTCGTTATGAACGACCGGCTTGAGCCGCGCAGCGGCGTGTCGCGATGGAAGCGTTACGAGACTGCGGCGGAGGGATTCCGGGAATACTGGTATCCGGTGATGGAATCAAGGCGACTGGCCGGCAAGCCCGTACAGATCAAGCTGCTCGGAGAGACCGTGGCGTTTGTCCGCGAGAACGGACGAGCCTATGCAATCGAGGACCGCTGCCCTCACCGCGGCGTGCCTTTTTCCGGCGGCGGCACACCTATCACCGCGAAGTTCGACTTCTCCGGCCATATCACCTGTCCCTATCATGGCTGGGTCTTCGAACTGTCCACAGGTCGGCTTGCTGCGGCGTTGTCCGACGGTCCGGATTCGCCGATCGTCGGTAAGGTTGCGGTGCGGACTTTTCCTGTGGAAGAACGCTGCGGCCTGGTGTGGGTATGGATGGGTCAGTCCAAGCCGGTGCCGCTGGACGAAGACATTCCGGACGAACTGCTTGCGGCGGATGCTCGCATTTTCGGCCGATTCAGCATTCGCGAAGGAAACTGGCGATACGCGGTCGAGAACGGCTTCGACGAAGGACACAACAAGTACCTGCACCGCGATTCCCTCTGGACCATGCTGCGACGCCTTCCCGGTTACAACAAGACGCGCATTCGAAAGGAGCCGGACGGCGTCTGGCTGTCGCGGGTGCAGGATGAGACTTATTTTGAATCCGACTATCCGGGGCTGGGCAAATGGCCCCGATATCATTTCTGGAATTATTTCTATCACCCGAGTTCCAACAAGGAGCTGGCTACCTGCTCGGTGAGGCTGCCCGGCGTGATCCGGGTGTTCTACAAGGGGTGGAGCATCTACGAGTGGTACATCCCGGATGGCCGTGGCCGGCATCTGTATGTGCAAATCAACATCGCCCGGACTACCGGCCTGGGCCGCTTGCGCTGGTGGCTCTACTACCACCTGCTGGTGCGCGCCGTTCAGCACCGGTTTCTCAACAATCAGGACACCTGCATGGTGGCGCTGATGCCGGATTCGCATCCCGAGCGGTTCTTTCGGCCGGACGCCTCCATTACCGGCTGGCGCCGATTCGCCGAGCAGACTGCGCGCGATTTCACGCTTGCATCTTTTCCGGTGACTGCCGAAGACGACGAACCGCTCGGGGAGGACCAGGAAGATGCCTGAAGCCGACGCGGCCTCGATTCGGTCGGTCCGCACGACCATAGTCACGCTTCCGCTGGACGAACCCTACGAGGGCACGCCTATCGGATCGATCAAAACGATCAGCTGTCTGCTGGTCGAAGTCGGCACGAAAGGCGGCGTGGAGGGGTTGGGACATCTCGCCTGGTACAACCCGCGGAGCGCTCGCCAGATCCAGTCGGTGAGAACGCTCGTGGACGACCTGGGCGAGGCGCTCGCGGGCCATGATGGCTTAAAGCGCGCGGCAATCTATCAGTTGATGCGCGGCCTGACCTCGGAATCCCTGCACGAAGGCATCGTCATGATGGCGATAGGCGCAATCGACATGGCGCTCTGGGACATTGCGGCAAAGCATGCAGGTATGCCGCTTGCCGTGATGCTGGGCGGTTGCCGCGATGGCATTCCGGTGTACGAAAGCAGCCGTTTGGCCAAAGACCGGCTGGCTGATCTGGAGAGCAGTGCCGACCGGGTCAGGGCCGATGGATATGGCGCGGCCAAGGTCCTGGCGGGCAGCCGCGCATTCGATGAAGAGGTTGAGCGCATCAGGGTCGTCAGGGCGGCCCTCGGACCCGGCGTCCGGTTGATGGTTGACTGCGCCAGGCGGCTGACTCCCGCCGCAGCGATACGCTTTGCGCGCGCCATATCCGGATTCGACATCCACTGGCTGGAAGATCCGGTTTCTCAGGCGGATATTGCAGGCCTGCGCCGGGTGCGGGATCTGGGAGGCGTTCCCCTCGCGACGGGAGAGCGCATCTCCGGTTTCGCCGAATTAGAGGCAATCCTGTCCGCCGAAGCCGTCGATCACATCATGCTCGACCTGCAAAGAATCGGCGGTCCGAGTGCCTGGCTGTCCCTGGCCCCCGCACTGCAATGCCGCAACATCCCCCTCTCGGCGCATGGGGCGCACGAATTCCAGCTGCATCTGCTCGCGTCCACGCCGAACGGGCACTATCTCGAATATCACCCATGGTGGAATGCGCTGTATGTCGACCCGCCGCAACCTTCAGGCGGATTATTGGGCGTTGGTCCGAAGTCCGGCTTCGGGCTCGAACTGGACAAAGCTGCCGTCGCCCGTTATCGGGCAGGCTAGAACTCGCGGCGTAAAGCAGGCCGGCAAACAGACACAGGAGCTGACATGGATCTCGGACTCAAAGGCAAGCGGGTCGTCGTGACCGGCGGCAGCAAGGGCATCGGGCGCGCCATCGCCGAGGGTTTCGCCAAAGAAGGTGCTGATGTTTCCGTCTGCGCGCGCAATGCCGAAGAAGTCGCGGGGGCGGTTGCTGCGCTCAAAAGCAAAGGGGTCAACGCGTTCGGGCGCGCACTCGATGTGGCTGATGGACCGGCATTGAAAGCGTGGTTGACCACTACGGCCGGCGACCTGGGCGGCATCGACATACTGGTGTGCAATGTCAGTGCGCTTGCTGTCGGCGATTCGGCGGAGACGTGGGATCAGTCGTTCCGCGTCGACATGATGCACAGCGTCAATGCCGTCGCGGCAGCGGTGCCGTTTCTGGAGAAATCGGCGAGCGGCGCTATCGTTCTGATCTCGAGCGTTTCCGGCTTCGAAGTGGATTTTGCTGCTGGCTCCTACGGTGCCATGAAAGCAGCACTCATCCACTACGCGAAAGGATTGAGCAGGCAACTGGTGACCAAGGGCATACGTGTGAACTGCGTCTCGCCGGGCAACACCTATTTCGAGGGTGGCATCTGGCAGAAAATCGAGAACAATGTTCCGGACCTGTTCGCATCGACGCTCAAGGTCAATCCGACCGGGAGGTTCGGCACTGCGGAGGAAGTGGCGAGCGGGGTGGTGTTCATCGCCAGCCCGGCCGCGAGCCGCATTTCGGGCACCAACCTGGTAATCGACGGCGCGCTCACCGTAGCCGTCTAGGCGCGCGACATAATGGTCGGGCCGGTCATGGTCTATGACCGGTGACTTCGATGCGATCATTAACCCGGCCGGCGGATTCAGCCGCCAGAGGGCGCAGGTATATTTTTCTGATCGCAGCCCCGACCGAATACTTCGGGTCAACAAAGTTTCCCAGCCGGACCTTGCCGCACTGGCTGAGCATCATATAGGCGTCCCATTTGTCATAGCCATAATCGGCGGCCATCCACAGCACGAGTTCGCGGTAAGCAATTCGCGTTGCGTCTTCCAATGGGCGGGCACTGCCGATCGTCATGATGAGCTCCTCGTTTTCCAGGCGAGGCCAGTCGATGTTCCACTTCTTGATCAAGTCGACGTGTATCGTCGTCAGGCTGGGATATTCCACCGCAACCCCGCATACCTCTCCATCGCCCTGGCAGGCGTGCGCATCCCCGATGAACAGTCTGCCGCCTTCGCTGCGCACCGGAAGGTAAGTGATGCTGCCCGGGCCCATGTCGGGAAGGTCCATGTTTCCACCATGGTTGTCCGGCGTCAGCGAATTGATCGAATCGATTTCCGGCGAACAGCTGAGCGTCCCGATGTGCGGGCTGTACGGCAGCGTCACGCGCGGGCTCCAGTAAACGCCCTTCTCGTCCAGGTCGACCTTGCGCACGATCTCCGGCAGCGGCTCGTTGAGCGTCGCCGTGTACATGGTCCCGGTCAGGGCGCCGAATTGCGGGATCATGCAGCAGGTGCCCCGCGGGTTCGGTCCGCGCGGCAGCATGGATTCGATATGGACGGCAACGACGTCGCCCTTCTCGGCGCCCTCGATCATGATCGGGCCGTTTTGCGGATTGACGAATGGCATGGTCAGTTTCTGCGTCGGCAGGTCGCGCTCGGTTTGAATCGCGCCATCAAAAGCATCCCGCGTTTCGACGACGACGCGGTCCCCGGGTCGGATGTGCAACACCGGGGCAGAGTAGGGTCCCATGGTGTAGTGGAACTTGCCCTGGCGCTCCTCTGTCAGTTCGTGCGTCTCAAGCTGCTTGCCACGCGCGATGCCGCGTTGGTGCATGATCGAATCCTTCAGCCAACTCATGGTGTCCGCCTCTCGCGAAAAGCTTCAATCCGGAAATCGAAATCGGGACAGCACGCCCAGCCCATCGATCCGCTTTGATTCTAACGGATCTCCGCAGAATTAATTACTTGGTAAGGCAGGATAAACTTTGGCAAGCTTTCTTTCTAAAACCAAAGGTTTCTGGCAGGCACTAAATAACAAATGTGCACAACGGAAAACTAAGATAATCAGACCAACCATAGTCGTGTCTCCGGCGACGCAGAGATGGGTTCAATAGAAATCCACCCTATTGTCAGCAAGGTGAAACCCGGGGAAGCTCAAGGGAGCGGAGGGAGTTTTACACGAGAGTGCTAGGCACGACCCGCGCGAATCGAACCGATCTGGGATTTCCGGGTGCTTGGCTCAACGCGAAGAACACGATTAAACATCTCGCGGAATACGCATTTCCTGTGTCGGCAGACCCATTAGTGAGGCGCCCCATGAGACAGATTAGCACCGATGAAATTCGCAGGTTGGTTAAACCAGATGCCGTCCATCAGCGGGTATACACGGACCCCGCCATTTTCGAACTCGAGATGGCACGAATCTTCGAGAGCAACTG
The DNA here is from genome assembly GCA_009693435.1 of Betaproteobacteria bacterium. The sequence continues at coordinate 12,500 of SHXF01000048.1, forward strand.
GGTTTACGCGGCGCATGAAAGTGAAATTCGCGCTCCAGGCGATTACGTACGCGCGCGGATTGGTCGACGCGATATTCTAATCGTGCGGATCGAATCTGGCGGAATTGCGGCATTCCACAATCGATGTGCGCATCGAGGTTCCATGATCGCCCGTCCGATTCGAGGCCACGTAAAAGCTTTCAATTGTCCCTATCATGGCTGGAGTTACGATTGCGAAGGCAAGCTAATCGGCGTTCCTGTGAGTCGCGGCTACTACCCTGAAGGTTTCGTCGAAGACGCCAAACGGCGTCTCGAGCCAGTGGCTCGTGTTGCCAGTTATCGTGGATTTATTTTTGTGAGCCTTGCTGCGGATGTACCAGAGCTTGAAGAGTATCTTGCCCCCGTACGAGATTCGATCGACAACATGGTGGACCGCGCGCCGGACGGCGAGCTAGTCAAGGAGGGTGGAGAATTCCGGCAAATCTGCAATTGCAATTGGAAGCTTCATACCGAAAATGTGTTTGACGTGCTCCACGCTTTTTTTCTGCATGAATCGTCGTGGGCCTCGGCCAAGGATTGGCAGCGCGACAGCGATGTTATCGGTGAGCTCAATCAGCAGGTACAGATGCTAAAGGCGAACAGCCTGCCCCCGCGAGAATCCGAAAGGGTCGAACTTCGTTCTTTTGAACATGGTCACGCTATTCTCGGCGGCTTTTACAACGATACGAAGATTGGCCAGGAGAGCCCGGAGCCGTGGTTCGCCCAATACAAAGACGCCCTTATCAGGCGGCATGGGAAAGAGCGCACGAAGGAGATTCTGGCGTTGGATCGGTTCAATACATTGATCTATCCGAATTTAGTCATCAACATCCGATTTCAGCACGTGCGGGTGTTCGAGCCAGTATCCGTTAATCGATCGATCGTGCGAGCCTTCTGCCTTCGGCTTGGCGGTGCCCCGGAGGATCTTTTCCAGATTGCTGTGAAATTTCTTACTTCCCTCAATTCACCAGCTTCAATGATCTCGCAGGATGACCACGAGGTGTTCAATCGTATGCAGCGCGTGCTTACGAGCGAACGGCATGATGCGCTCAATGCGGCTGAATGGATCAATATCGCTCGTGGTCGCGAGCGCGAGCAGCCACATGCCGATGGGAGCATAGATGCAGCGAGCGGTCTGAGCGAACTGCCTCTCCGCGCCCAATTTAACGCGTGGGTACAGCACATGTCGGCTTAGAACGAGGCCCCCAGGAATGACCGCAGCGCCAGAAATGATCCCGCCGCTATTACGCGAAGAAATCGAATCGTTCATTTGGAACGAGGCCGGTCTGTTGGATGATCGATGCTTCGAGGAGTGGCTTGCCCTTTTTGCGGAAGATGGCAGGTACTGGGTTCCGGCACAGACTGTCGATCCTGAACCGCTTGGGAAAATTTCAATTTTTTACGAAGACAAAAACCTTCTGGCCATCCGGATACGCCGTATGCGGCATCCTGCGAACTTCGCGCAGCAACCATTCCCACGGACCAGCCATCTTCTCGGACGCATCGGCGTGGAGGCGGTTCCGGACAGTCTCTACAGCGTTACGTCTCGCATGCATGTGATTGAATATCGTGAGGGCGACGAAAAGCGCATCTTTGCGGGAAAGTGTCTACACACGCTTCGGCGCGAACACGGGCAACTTAAAATCGTGTTGAAGCGCGTCGATATTATTGATTGCGATGGGCCGCAATCGTTTATCACCGTGCCGATTTAGTTTCGCCAACGATTATCGAGAGTGCATATCCACCCTGTAACGCCGAATGAGCGGAGAGCCGCTTCCATTTGGATATTGGCCATTACAGGGTTGCCTGTTACGCTTTGGCCACTGCAGGATGCACTACCTGCGTCGCCATGGGGAAATGCGTGACTTCTCCCGAGTAGGGCGGAAAAGTGGCGAAGTCGGCGCGCGTCAGCTGGCGCACCGGCGATGCCAGCGCGGCCGTCATGGTGGCAGGATTGTCGAAGGCAGCCTTGTTTCTCTGCATGTAATTCACGCGGCGCCACGGCAGGAAGCCGACCCAGTCGAGGCGGGTGTAAATCTCCGTTTCGCGGATACCGGGGAACTGCACCATGAGCTCGGGGTGATGGGCCAGATAATGGGCGTGCCAGGTGTGTTCGTCCTCGGCCGGGCCCTCGTAGCTCACGAGGTAAGTGCAGTGCGGCGTGCCCCGTATGAGCGGATCGGGCACGGCATAGGACCGCACCAGCATCGCCTGCTGCACGCCGGCCGCTTCCTTCAGCCATGGCACGTCGGCCAGCGCCTGCAGATGGCCCGCGGGCCCGCACGCGGCTTCGAGATCGGGCAGTTCGGCGAAATATACTTGTAGCACCACCTGCGGTGGCGGACCGTCATTCAGATAGGGATCGTCAGTTTGCCCGGGCGTATGGATCTGTGCCCGCGTAAGCCGCGGTGTGGCACGCAGCAGCGTCGCCACGTGCTCCCGGTCGCGATCGCCGATGCGCGCCTGCGGGTTGGCTGCGTTGCGGAACACGAGGAACAGGCTGAAGCGCATGGTGGTCTTGGTACGCGGGGAGGCGATCGATGAGCAGCTTATGTTACAGCGCGGTAAATTTGTTCTCAAGCGACTAACCAGGGAAGTCAAGCCGGGGAACGTCGGACCTCACAAGCTGCAAATCACCCGGGCAATAGGGGGCCGAACGGGGGGGTGATCGCAGTTGACCCGGGTGCACCCTTTCACGAGAAACTGGTGTTCGCCCGCGTTGTAGGTGCCGACCTTGAACATCCCGATTCCCCGGAAAACCGCCAGCTGCACCGCTTTGTTAAAATGAACCTCCACTCTTCCACTATCCACGAGAGCGCCATGTCCGATCCCCGTCCATTCATCGTTGGCATTGGCGGCACGACTCGCGAAGGGTCTTCCTCGGAAATGGCCATGCGCTGCACACTGGCCGCAGCCGAACGCCAGGGCGCTGAAATCGCCGTGCTCGCCGGTCCGGATCTGGTTTTCCCCATGTACGCGCCGGAGCAGAGCTACCGCGATCCGCGCGCGGAGCGGGTCGTGGAACTGCTGCGTCGCAGTGATGGCGTGATCATCTCCTCGCCCGGCTACCACGGTTCGATATCGGGCCTGATCAAGAATGCGCTGGACTATGTCGAGGACATGCGCAGCGACGAGGCGCCCTACTTCGACGGCCGCGCGGTCGGCTGCATCGTCTGCGCCTACGGCTGGCAGGCCACCGGCACCACGCTGACCGCGCTGCGCTCCATCGTCCACGCGCTGCGCGGCTGGCCGACGCCCATCGGGATCGGCATCAACACCACCGGCAAGATCTTCGACGCAGCGGGCAGCTGCATCGATGCCGGTGTTGCCAAGCAACTCGAACTGATGGCCTCGCAGGTGGTGAAGTTCGCGCGCATGCACGCCGCTCACAAGGATTCCGGCGAGGCCGGGCTGCCGCCGCTGGTTGCGTCCGTCAAGTAGAGGAAACAAATAGAAGTAGCGTCACGATGAGAAGTAGCGTTACGATGTAACTATAGTGCCACGATGATTGCAACGCCGAACCGGTCGCAACCCCACAAGGAGAATGGACGTGAGAAAAGGCATCGCAGTACTCGCAGTCACACTGCTGGCGGTGTCCGCCGCCGGCGGCGCCCTGGCCGCGGACTTCCGCTGGCTGAGTAGCTGGGACGACAATTACCCGGCCATTCCCAACCTGGCGCTGCCCTTCATCAAGGGTATCGAAACGGCTTCCAAAGGCAGCATCAAGATTACCCGCAGCGGTCCGGAAGCAGTGCCGGCTTTCGAGCAGCTCCAGCCGGCGGGATCCGGCGCCTTCCAGTTCCTCTTTACGCATGGCGCCTACCACTACGGCACGACGCCGGTGCTTGCCGCCATAGAGGCGATAGGCGGCACATCCGAGTCGCGCATCGCGTCGGGAATTTTCGATATCGTCGATCGCCATTACCAGAAACTCGGCCTCAAGCTGATCGCCATACCCATGGGCCCGGACGGCGGCTACGGCATCATCCTGCGCCAGGCACCCACGCCCGCCGGCGACCTGCAGGGCCGCAAGATCCGCGGCACGGCAACCTACAACGCGGTGTTCCGCATGCTGGGCGCGTCGCCGGTGCTGCTGCCGCCCGGCGAGATATACACCTCGCTCGACAAGGGTGTGGTCGACGGCGCCGCCTGGCCGGTGCTGGGGCCGCTGAATTACCGCTGGTACGAAGTGGCGAAATACATGCTGCGCCCGGGCTTCGGTTTCACCACCCAGCCCATATTCATGAACCTGGCGAGCTGGAACCGGCTGTCCGATGCGGAGAAGAAAATCATCTCCGACGAAGGCCGCAAGGCCGAGGCGAGCTGGCCCAAGCAATCCGCCGCGATGATGATCGAAGAAGAAAAAGCCCTGTTGGGGAAGGGCATGCAGATCGTGCAGATGGGCGACGCGCAGAAAGCGAAGCTCAAAGATGTATGGGCCGAGGGATTGTGGGAGATGACGGCGCAGAAGGCGCCAAAGGAGATAGCGGAACTCCGTGCATTCGCCAAGAGCAAGGGTCTGTGAGGCGTCCACCGGGCTGCAAGCCGTGAATGACAGGGGGGAGGGGGGCGGCGTGCTGGCGAAGATCGGCGCGGCGCACGACTGGATTACCATCATCGGTTTTGGCGCCGCCGCGATCTGCCTGGCGGTAATCGTCTGCTCGTTCTGCTACGAGGTGGTGTCGCGCTATTTCCTGTCGGCGCCCACCGAGTGGGCGAGTCCGATGGTGTCGTTTGCCTTGTGCGTGATGATTTTTCTGGCGATGCCGGAACTCACGCGGCAGGTGGCGCACATCTCCATCAACACCCTGGCCGACAGCATGTCGCACGGCAACGCCGCCATCCTGCGTTCCATCGTGCGCATCATCGCCGCGATTGCCTGTCTGCTGGCGGCGTGGTTCAGCGCGAACGAAACCTTCGATCAGTTCAACAATGGTATCTGGACCAGCCCGCCGATGGCGGTGCCGAAGTGGACCATATCCGTCTTCGTGCCCTACGGCATGTTGAGTTCCGGCATCTACTTCCTGCGCCAGCTCGTTGCCGGCGGATCCAACCCCGCTTCTGAAGGAATCGCATAATGACCTGGTGGGTTGCGTTATCCGGCGGCGTCGGGCTGTTGCTCGCGCTGCTGTTGCTCGGCGTGCCGATCTTCGTCGCGTTTCTTTTGCTCAACGTGGCCGGGATATTGGCGATCCTCGGACCGGCGGGCTTCGGCATGTTCGCCAACAGCATCTACGCCACCGGTACCATCAGTGCGCTGGCCGCAGTGCCGCTCTTCATCCTGATGGGCGAAATCCTGTTTCGCTCGGGCGCGATGGAAGTGCTGCTGGATTCCATGGACACGCTGGTCGGCAAAATCCGCGGCCGGCAGTATGTGCTGTGCATCCTGCTGTCTGCCATCCTGGGTGCGCTTTCGGGCGCGGCCATGGCGGTGGCGGGCCTGCTCGGCCGGTCATTGCTTCCGACCATGCTCAAGCGGGGATACGACAAGCATTTGTCGGCCGGCACCCTCCTCGCCGGGGCGAGCCTCGATCCCATCATCCCGCCCAGCGTGCTCGCCATCCTGATCGCCACGATTGCGCAGATTTCCACCGGCAAGCTGTTGATCGCCGGCATCGTGCCGGGGCTGCTGCTGACCGGCATGTTCCTCGTCTACGTGCTGATCCGCGTCAAGTTGAATCCGCAGCTGGCGCCCGAGCTTGCGATCGACCTGGCCGAAGGAAAGGCCGGCGGCAGCATGCTGATGGCGCTGGTGAAGATGCTGCCCTCCGCGCTGATTTTCTTCCTGGTGATGGGGCTGGTGATGCTGGGTGTGGCCACGCCTACCGAGTCCGCCGCGACGGGTGTGTTCGGCGCGCTGTTGCTGGCGAAAGGCTACAAAAAACTCTCCTGGGGAATGGTGCGGGAGTCGTTAATGTCCTCCGTGACGGTGGCATCGCTCTTGCTGCTGGTGATGTGCTGCGCGGTGATGTTCAGCCAGCTGCTCACGCTCACCGGCGCGGCGCGCAACCTGGGTGAAGTCGTGGTCGCGCTGAAACTGTCCCCGGCGATGATGCTGATCATCATGATAGGGGTGCCGTTCGTCTTGTTCATGTTCCTCGACCAGGTCGCGCTGATGCTGGTGCTGATCCCGATCTACAACCCGCTGTTGAAGGTGTATGGCTTCGACGAGATCTGGTTTTATACGCTGTTCCTGGTGGTGGCCACGGTTGGTGGGCTGTCACCGCCCTTCGGCTATACGCTGTTTGCGCTGAAGAGCGCCGCGCCCACGATGCCCATGAGCGACATCTTCAAGGCGGCATGGCCGTTCGTCTGGATCATGATGCTGGGGCTGCTGATCATGGCGGTGTTTCCGCCGCTGGTGACCTGGCTGCCGAACCTGATGTCGCAGAAGTAATCCGGGCGGCGGAATTCGTCACCGCGGGAAACCGCAGCGGGAAACTATTCGGCCTTGATACCCGCCGCCTTGATCAGTCGGGCATTGGCTTCGAATTCGTCCCGCACCAGGGTTTCGAAATCGGCCACCGAGAGGGTCAGCGGATCGACGCCCAGCTTGAGCATTTTTTCCCGCACATCGGGGGAATTCACGGCGGCATTCATTTCGCGGTTGAGTCGCTGCACGATGTCGCGCGGCGTTCTGGCAGGCAGGAGCGCCCCGATCCAGAAGTTGTAGTCCGAATTGGGATAACCCGCTTCCACCGTGGTCGGCACGTCCGGCAACAGCGAACTGCGCCTGGGCGAACCCATGGCAAGCGCGAGCAGCTTGCCATCGCGTACGTGAGCGCCGACCGAAAATACCGGTGCGAAATACAAATCGGCACGGCCGGTCAGCACTTCGGTCAGCGCCTCGGAGGCGCCTTTCATCGGCACGTTGGTGAAGGTGATGCCCGCGGCCAGGCGGAACCGTTCGAGGTTCATGTGGGTCGAACTGCCAATGCCCGCGGTGGTCGCGATCAGCATGCCGGGCCTGGCCCTGGCCGCAGCCACGATGTCCGCCACGTTCTTGTACCCTTTTGCGGGCGAAGCGATGAGCACCGTGGGCACGCTGCCCAGCATGGCAACGGGCGCAAGGTCTTTCGGGTCCAGCGGTCCCTTGCTCAGCAGCGGCGCCACGGTGAACGCGGAGGTGTAGATCGAGATGGTGTGTCCGTCGGGATCGCTTTTGGCAACCGAGGCGGCGCCTATCAGGCCGCCGACGCCGAGGCGGTTTTCGACGATAACCGCCTGCCCCAGGCTGGCCTGCAGTTTCTCGGTGAGTATGCGTGCGATCGTGTCCGAGGCGCTGCCCGGCGTGACACCCGAAATCAGCCGTATCGTCTTGCTCGGGAAGGGCGCGGTTTGCGCCCATAGCGCAGGTGCGGCCGCAAGCGACATAGCAGCGAAGGTGCAGAGTGACAGACTCAGTTTGTTCCGCATGGTTTTCTCCTGGTTAGAGGGCGTCGCAGGATGAATGTGCCGCATCGCGCGCGGAATCATGTTTTCGGCAACCCGAGCTGCGCCGCCATCCAGTCGGCTGTCTGGGATCGATAACGGTATGGCCGGTTGTTCGCGATGTGGTTGCCGTCCTCGACAACCAGCAGCTTGACGGGGCCGCGCGCTTCCGCGGCGACGCGCGCCACGTCCTGGTGCGGCACCAGGCGATCCTGCCGCCCAGTCACCAGCATCAGCGGGCATTCGATATTTTTCGCGGCGTCCTTCATGGTCAGCGTTGCGGCGTGGCGGCGGGCTTCATCCGCGGTGGCGCAATGGCTTCTGATGCGGAATGCCTCGCGCGTGAGTTCCGGCAGCTGGTCCCAGAGGGCGCTCCAGTCGTAGGGGCCCCCGAGGCCGATGCAGGCGCTAAGGCGCTTCTCGTACGCCGCGGCACGCGGCGCGTAGTAGCCGCCCAGGCTCACCCCCCAGAGGCCCGCGCGCGCACCGTCGAGATCCCTGCGCTGCCGCACCCAGTCCACCATCGCTTTCACCGGCACTTCGTAGTCGCCGCGGATCGGGAAATCGTATTCGGCCTCGCCCTGCCCGGGGCCGTCGACGGTCAGGGTGGCGATGCCGCGAGCGAGAAACGGCAGCTCGTAGGCCTCGAGTTCTTCCTTGGCCGAGTCCAGGCCCGGGACCATGATGAGCACCGGCGGCAGGGCTTCTTTCGCCGCGGCGGCGGGACGCCGGAGGTTGCCGGCAAGATGCCTGCCTTCATAGGGGATTTCGATGCGCTCCCCGGGCGGCTGCAGGTGCGGCAGCGCGAGTTGCCGGCATGCCACCGACTTCATGTGGGCGGCGCGCATTTGCGCGAGGTCGTGCACGAACACGAATTTGGCGAAGTGGTAATACACGCTGGCGCGCGACAGGTGTTCTGAAGCGCTGAGCGTGTACCCCTCGGCCAGCGCCTCGCGGCCCAGTGCTTCATGAACGGCCGCGCGCGCGGACCACGCGGCGCACCAGTCTTCCCAGCGCGCTATGCCCGCGGTGACTTCATCGAAGTCCGCGAGCAACACGCCGTTGGAAACGAAGCGCGGCGCCCAGTGGGAGATCGCCGATTCGACTCGAGGATCTTTGCTCATGGCGGGGTCAGACCGCAGCGGCGCGCAGCGCTTTCGTTGCCGCCTCGTTCAATGTCATCCCCGGCAGGTCGATGGCCACGCGGTAGGTATTGCGCGCCGCTTCGATGGACACCAGTCCGTCGCGCACATCGCTTGCGACCCGTTCAGGAATACGTTCGGCAGGGGGACCGTATCCGCCACCGCCGGGCAAGGTGATCGAGAGCGTGTCGCCTGCCTTGAGCGCGCGCGTCATCAGGATGGGCAACCGCTCTTCCCGATCGGTGCCGGCGTTCAGCACGCAACTCGCCAGATTCGGCGCTCCGCCGCCCACCACGCCCCAGGCGCCGTGGGCGAACTGGCCCATGCGCACCGTGACCATCGCGTCCTCCAGCAGGCGGTACGATCTCAGGTAGCCCGGTCCGCCGCGGTGGCGCCCGGCGCCGGCGGTGTCCGGCAACTGCTCGAAGCGCACCACCTCGACCGGGTATTCGGATTCCACTATTTCTATCGGCTGGCTGGGCGAGATCTGCGCCACCGGCAGCACCAGGAACGTGCCGTCGCCTTCGCTGGTGCCGCCCAGCGAGGTCGCCATCAGCTCGTAGAGCGCGCCCGGCTTGCCGTTGCGCGTGCGCTGGTAGCCGATGGCGAATCCGCCGACGCCGATGCCGGCCGGCGCGACCGCTTTCTCCGGCGCCAGCAGCGCCAATGCCTTCTGCGTGATGCAGTACACCAGATGCAGCGACGGGTAGTAATTGTTGATCGGCCGCGGTTTGATGGCGTTGGTGATGCGCCCGGGCGGATTGATGAACTCGATCACCCGCCGGCAACCGTCGTTGATCGGAATGTCCGGATCGAGCATGCCGATCAGTGCAATCGCCGCGCCCGATTCGGCGGCTTGCGGCCGCAGGTTGATCGGGCCGGCGGTGTGCGGATCGCTGCCGGAGAAATCGATGCTGATGTTCTCGCCCTGTTTGACCACCTTGACGTGCAGTTTGATGGGCTTCGTTACATCCACGCCGTCGTGGTCCAGCATGGCCTCGGCCTCCGCTGTGCCATCGGGTATCGCGGCGAGTTTCTGCCGCACCCGCCGTTCCGAGGCGCGTATCAGTTCCTCGAACGCCTGCAGCATGATCTCGCCCGAATAGCGCCCGAACAGCTCTGCCATGCGAGCGCAGCCGATACGGGTGCAGCCGACCTGCGCGCGCAGGTCGCCGATGGCTTCATCGGGGCTGCGGGTATTGCTGCGCAGCATCGCTTCGAAGTCCGGATTGGGTCCATCCGCGGTCCAGTAGCGCACCGCCGGAAACAGGATCCCTTCGTGATAAATCTCCCGTGCCGCGGCGCTGGATGAGCCGATCACCAGCCCCCCCATGTCGGGCTTGTGTGCGATGCTGGCGCAGAACGCCGCCAGCTTGCCCTCGTGAAAGAACGGCGTGACGATGGCCGTGTCGGGCACGTGCAGGTTGCCGCCCAGGTAGGGATCGTTGATGAGGTAGGAGTCGCCCGGGCGCATACGCTCGCCGACGATTTTCAGCACCGCGCGCACCGTGTGATAGTAGGGAAACAGGTGCACCGGCATGCCGGTGCCGACGATCACGCCGCCCGACTTGTCGAGTATCGTGGCGCTGCCATCGGCCGATTCGCGCAGGATGGGCGAGTAGCCGCTGTGGAACAGCTGGTTCTCCATGGTAAGCGCGGCCTCTTCCAGCCGGCTCTTGATGACTTCCAGTTCGATCGAATCGAGTTTCATGCTGCGCCCCTATGCTGTGGTGCCGGCGGTTGCGATGACGAGATTGCCGATGTCGTCGACTTCGACCTTGCGGCCGGGTTCGACCACCGTGGTGGTATCGAGCTGCTCGACGATCAACGGCCCGGCCAGCGTCGTCCCGGGCACGAGCGATTCGCGTGCATAGACGGGGGTATCGACGAAGTCCTGGTGCGCTGCGAACCAGGCGCGGCGGCTGCCGATCGGAATCGCCGCCCTCGAACTTGCCGCGGGAGCTGTCTTCGCCGCGGGGGTGGCTCCCGCCGCCAGGGGCATGCGCGGCAGGCTGACCACCGACACCAGCCGTATGGTCACGATCTCGGCTTCCTCTCCCGGTGCGGACACGCCGTAGGTGCTTTCGTGCGTGCTGTCGAAGGCGCGGCGCAGTTGCGGCAGGTCGGCGTCGGTCATTGCCGCGGGCGCGTCGATGGTGAGCTGGTAACCCTGGCGCGCGTAACGCACGTCCAGCTGGCGCTGCAGCTTTGCCGCGCCGGCGCCGAATCCTTCGCGTAGCGCGTCCTCGCGCGCCTTGGCTTCCAGCACTTCGAAGCCGGCGTTGAGCTGGGAGGCGGCGGCGCTGGAGAAGCTTTGCGGCATGCTGCGCAGGTAGACGTGCTTGACGTCGGTCTGCAAGAGGCCCATGGCGCAGCTGACCCCGGGGTAGGCCGGAACAATGACGCGTTGCAGGCCCAGTTCCACGGCCAGTTCCACCGCGTGCAGCGGACCGCAGCCGCCGAAGGCCAGCATGGAAAATTCGCGCGGGTCGCAGCCTTTGTCGGTGAGATTGAGGCGCAATGCCGAGGCCATGCGCGCGTTGATCACGCGCCGCACGCCGATCGCGGCTGCCAGCGGCGTCATGCCGAATGCCGCGCCCAGCGACGCGAGCGCCCGCTCGGCCAGCGCCTTGTCGCCCTGCAGCGCGCCGCCGAGAAAACGCCCGGCATCGAGATAACCGAGGATCACGTTGGCGTCGGTGACGGTTGTCTCGGTGCCGCCGCGCGCGTAGCAGGCAGGCCCGGGGCGTGCGCCGGCGCTGCGCGGTCCGACCTTGAGCAAGCCATCGTCGCCTTTGTGGGCGATGGCGCCGCCGCCCGCGCCTATGGAGCGGATTTCTATCATCGAGGTGCCGATCTCCTGGCCGGCGATGACGCCGCTGTTGACCATGGCGGCGCGCCCGCCGCGCACCAGGCACATGTCGGTGGAGGTGCCGCCCATGTCGAAGGTGATGAGGTCGCGATAGCTGCCGTGCCGGCCCAGGGTGGTGGCAAAGGCGATGCCAGCGGCTGGTCCGGAGAGCAGCGTTTCATTGGGGTACGCGGCCGCCAGGTTGACGCGCATCAGGCCGCCGTTCGATTGCATGATGAAGAGGCGGTCGATGTCCACGCCGCGTCCGCGGGCGCGTTCGCCGAGCCGGGTGAAGTACTCGCTTACTACGGGCCCGACGTAGGCATCCAGCGCGGTCGTGGACATGCGCGGGAATTCCCGTATCACCGGCAGCACCTCGCTGGAGAGCGACAGGCGCACCCGGGGGACTTCCGCGCGTATGATTTCCGCCGCTTCGCGCTCGTGGTCGTCGCGCAGAAATGAAAACAGGAAACAGATGGCAATGGAATCGCAACCCGCATCGTGCAACCGCCGCGCCGCCGCGCGCACCGCGTCCCGGTCCAGGGGCCGCATCACTTTGCCGTCGAAGCTCATGCGCTCCGGAATTTCACAGGTCAGCGCCGGCGGAATCAGCGGCGGCGCTTTGCGGTAACCGGGATCGATCAGATCGGCGCCGCGCGGGCGCGTGCCCGAACGTCCCGGATACACGGCGCCATAACCCGCGGTGATCAGCATGCCGGCGCGCGCGCCTTTGCCCTCCAGCACCGCGTTGGTGGCCACGGTGGTGCCGTGCGCCAGCAGCGACAGTTCCGCCAGCGGCACGTGCTTCGCGTCGGAAAACTGCTGCAGTGCTTCCAGGATCGCGTCGGCCGGGGCCGCGGGGGTCGACGGGACTTTCGCAATGAACGTTTCGCCCGACGCGTGATCGACCGCGGCGAGGTCGGTAAAGGTGCCGCCGGTGTCTATGCCTACACTCCACTGTGCCACTGTCTTCTCCTTGCCCGCTGATGCCTGCCTGCGTCCTGTAACGTGTGCCACGCGCTCGAATTAGCGCTGCTCGTGCGCACGGCGCACGCTACCGCCGCACGCGCACGATCATCTGTTGTCCGGCGGTCCCGTAGCGTGCGCCGTGCGTACGACCGCGGCCTTACACCGCGCCCGTCATGTTGAGGTTGACGTGCACCACTTCGTGCCCGTCGTCGATTTCACGTCCCAGCGCGCGCACCGCCTTGTCGGCTTCGGCAAGCGGATAGACGTGCGAACAGAGCGGGGCCAGGTCCTTGTGGCGTCGCTTGAGGATCTCCAGCGCGAGTTCCAGCGATTGTGACGTCGAGGAGAGCACGCCCATGAGCGTGAGTTCCTTGATCACGATCTTGTCGGTAATCAGGCCCGATATCGGCTTGTGCCCCTTCAACCCGGCGAGCACGATGCGGCCGCCCTGGCGCGCGATTTCCACCGCCTGCACGATAGGTTCGGTCGAGTGCGAGGACATGTCGAGCACCAGGTCCGCCATCTCACCGCCGGTGATGTCGCGCACCCGGTCCACCAGGTCTTCGCGGCTGACGTCGATCACCGCGTCCGCGCCCAGGCTTAGCGCCACGTCCAGCCGGTGGCGGTCCTGCGCGAGGCCGGTGACGGTCACCGTCTTCGCACCCGCTTCACGCGCGGTGAGCGCGGCCAGAATGCCGCGCTGGCCCGGTCCGAGGATGACCACGTGCTCGCCCATGCGCAGGTTGGGCACGTCGTAGATCCAGCGCACCACGCCGGAGAGCGGGTTGAACAGGGTCATCACGTCGCTCTGGATCTGTTCCGGGGCGCGTTTCAGCACGGTGTTCGGATGCAGGTACATATGGGTCGCGTAGCCGCCCCACAGGCTGGGCTTCACGTGGGTGGTCATAAACAGGCCGTAACCCATGCGCCGCTCGCAGCGGTGAAACGCCGCCATGCGGCACTGGCGGCACTTGCCGCAGGGCAGCGGCGCCTTGACCACCACCCGGTCGCCTTCCTTGACCTTCCAGTTCTTCGCCGCCTGGGCGCCAATGCGCTCTACCCAGCCGACCGGCTCGTGCCCGGGGATGATGGGGATGCTGCCCCAGGGCGTGGCTTTGAGCTCACAGCGGTATTGCTCGTAGTCGGTGGCGCACAGCCCGTTGGTTTCCATACGCAACAGGCCATCGTCGGCGACGACCTCCGGCAGCGGAAATTCCTGGTGCTCGAATGTGCGCGGGCCGATGAGCACCGCCGCCGTCGCCTTGTTCATGTTTCCTCCGATATAGCGTTGCACGCAGGCTTGCGCCGGGGCATTCCTCGAGACGAGCGCGCGAAATCCATTGCGGCACGTGGGGTGCCATCTTATGATCTTTTGCCGGACAGCAACAGATGGACGCTTGCTGTCCTGCGGCGTGCGCGCCCTCACCCGCACCGGCGCCTTGCGCCGACAGGTGGGTGAGCAACCCGGGGGAGCAAAACTTGGCCGGCAACGAAAAACGCATCGAGGCAACGCAGCCCTACTCAGGGTACGTGCGCCGGGCAGCCACGCGGGAGAATACCGAACTGACCCACGTGGAAAAAGGTTCGCCCTGCGGCGAGTACCTGCGGCGCTTCTGGCAGCCGGTCGCGCTGTCGTCCGATCTGAAAGACATTCCAGTCGCTGTCGAACTGCTGTGCGAAAAGCTGGTGCTGTTCCGCGACAAGTCTGGTCGATTGGGGCTGCTCGATCGCCACTGCAGCCATCGCGGCATGTCGCTGGAGTTCGGCCTGATCGGCGAACGAGGACTGCAGTGCGGTTACCATGGCTGGCACTACGACGTGGATGGACGCATCCTCGATATTCCTGGCATGCCGGACGGGCAGGACTACAGGACCACGTTCACCCATGGCGCCTACCCGGTGCGCGAATTCCAGGGCATCGTCTTCACTTACCTGGGGCCGCCTGAGCACTTGCCGCAGTTTCCCGTGTACGACTTCATGCAGTTTCCGGAGCAGGACCTGCATCCGGTCCGCTGGCACTCGCCGTGCAACTGGCTGCAGGTTCGGGAGAACACCCAGGATCCCATTCACACCAGCTTCCTGCACACCATGTTCGGCGTGCCGCAATTCGGCCCCTGGTTCTACGACCTGCCGGTAATCCAGTGGGCGGAGACGCCGGTCGGCCAGGTTACCGTGAGCGCGCGCCATACCCATGGGCACCTGTACGCGCGGGTGAACGAACTCATCCTGCCCAATTATTCCAGGGTGCCCGAAGGCTCGGGACACAGCGGCGACAAGAGCGGCCGCTACGTCCCGTCCGCGCGCGGACGCGGCATGTCGTTCTGGGTGGTGCCGCTGGATAACGTGAACTGCGTGATGACGGGCTGGTTCCATTTCACACCCGACCAGGACGCGGCCCTGCGCGAGCGCATCGTGAAAAACGTGTCGCTCGGCCAGTACAAGGACCGGCCGGAGGAAGAGCGCGCACGCTACCCCGGCGACTACGACGCCTGGGTGTCGCAGGGACCGATCGCCATCCACGCCAACGAACACCTGTGCAGGAGCGACGGCGCCGTCGCCCTGTACCGCACGCAACTGCGCAAGGGCATACGCGCGGTGCAGGAAGGACGCGATCCGAAAGGGCTGTTCAGGACTGCACAGGCGCCGATTCAGACGTATGCCAGCAACATGTTCGAGGAGCCGCCCGCGGCACTGGAAGGCGACGTCAGGAACGAAGCGCTTGTGGCATTCGGGCAGCGCTCGCTCGACCGGACACTCGCATTGCTTTTCGACGACAACCCGAAAGTGAGAATCTGATGCTGCGTCAAATTATCATGTTGCTTCTCGCAGCCTGCTCTGCGATCCAGGCATTACCCGCGTCGGCCCAGGCGTTTCCGTCGAAGCCGATGCGGATCATCGTGCCCCTGCAGGCCGGGCCCGCCGATACCGTCACCCGTGCGCTCGGGCAAAAGTTGTCCGAGACCTGGGGCCAGCCCGTGATTGTCGAGAACAGGCCGGGCGCCAACATGATCATTGGCGCCGAGGCGGCGGCAAAGGCGGCGCCGGACGGCTATACCCTGCTGTTCGCCTCCGATGCCCTGATGTCCATCAATCAGTTTCTCTATTCGAGGCTTCCCTACGATCCGGAGAAGGACTTCACGCCGGTGGCTATCCTGGCCTACACCATCACCACGGTAATGGTGAGTGCGCAGCTTCCGGTCAACAGCGTGGCGGAACTGGTCCAGCTGGCGAAAGCGCAACCGGGAAAGTTCAATTACGGAACGCTCGGGCTGGGCAGCAACGGGCACCTCGCCGCGGAACTGTTCAAGGCGGCGACCGGCGTCGAGATCGCGCATGTGCCGTTCAAGGGATCGCCTGATTTGATCCAGGCCATGGCGAGCAACGAAGTCCAGATGGCTTTCCAGGGCCCGGGCACGGCGCTGCCTTCGATCCGGGCGGGCAAGATCAAGGCGCTGGCCGTGTACAGCCAGCGCCGCCTGCCCACGCTCGCGACGGCGCAAACCATGGCGGAAGCCGGCTTTCCGAATGTGGACGGCGCACGCGCCTGGTACGGGATCGTGGCGCCCGCGCTGACGCCGAAGGACGTGGTCGCACAAATCGCCCGCGAGATGGTGCGGGTGGCGACTACGCCGGAGTTTCGGGAGAAATATCTGGTGGGGTTCAATCTCGAGCCGGTCGGTGCCGGCCCCGATGAGCTCGCCGCGGTGATCCGGGCCGACCGCGAAAAATATTCGCAACTGGCGAGGAAACTAAACATCCGACTCGATTGACTGCGAGCGGTGTGCGCACACGCGCCGCGTGCGTACCGGGATCGCGATGCTTTGAGGAGCAGAAGATATGTCCGAGGATGATCCAGCCGAGGCAATCCAGCCCTATTCCGGTTATGCGCGCAATCCGGCGCCCGGGGAAAGCACCGAGTTGACGCATGTGGAAAAGGGTTCGCCCTGCGGCGAGTACCTGCGCCGCTTCTGGCAGCCGCTCGCACTGTCGTCCGACCTGAAAGACATTCCCGTCGCTGTCGAACTGCTATGCGAAAAGCTGGTGCTGTTTCGCGACAAGTCCGGTCGATTGGGGCTGCTCGATCGCCACTGCAGCCATCGCGGCACCTCGCTCGAATTCGGCCTCATCCGCGAGCGCGGCCTGCAGTGCTGCTACCACGGCTGGCACTATGACGTGGACGGACGCATCCTCGACATTCCCGGCGTGCCCGATGGCGAGGATTACCGGCAGACTTTTTTTCATGGCGCCTACCCGGTGCGCGAGCACGCCGGTCTGATCTTCGCGTACCTCGGGCCGCCTGAGCGCATTCCCGATTTCCCCGCCTACGATTTCATGCACTTCCCCGGGCAGGACCTGCACCCCGTATGCTGGAATTCACCGTGCAACTGGCTTCAGATCCGCGAGAACACCCAGGATCCGATACACACCAGCTTCCTGCACACGATGTTCGGCGTGCCGCAGTTCGGTCCCTGGTACTACGACCTGCCCGTCATCCAGTGGTCCGAGACGCCGATCGGCCAGGTTACGGTCAGCACCCGCGACACGCACGGCCGCTTGTATGCCCGCGTCAACGAACTGATCCTGCCCAATTTCTCCCGCGTGCCGGAGGGCCACGGCGCGAGCGGCAACAAGGACGGCGGCTATGTGCCGTCGCCGCGCGGCCGCGGCATGTCCCTGTGGGTGATCCCGCGCGACAACGTGAATTCGAGCATGATCGGCTGGTTTCACTTCACCGCCGATCAGGATGCGGGGCTGCGCGCACGCATACTCGCGAACACATCGCTCGGGCAGTATTGCGATCGGCCCGAGGAGGAGCGCCGCCGCTATCCCGGCGACTACGATGCCTGGGTCTCGCAGGGACCCATCGCGATCCGGCAGAATGAGCACCTGTGCAAGAGCGACGGCGCCATTGCTTTGTACCGGACCCAGTTGCGTCGCGGTATTGCCGCGGTTGCGGCCGGAAAAGATCCCAAGGGGGTGGTCCGCAATCGCGCCGGCCATGTGCAATCGTATGGCAACAATCTATTCGAAACGCGACCTGCCGGCGAATTCGACGCAGCGTCGAAGCAACAGCTGCTGTTCGAATTCGGGCAGCGCAGCCTGCAGCGCACGCTGTCGGGCCAATTCGATACCGACCCGGTGTCGCCGAGCGTGGAGGCGGGCAATGTTTGAGCGCGCGAGTCGGCGGTTGATGCGCGTTCTTGGCGCAGCGCTGCTCGCGCTGGCCTGCCTGTCCGCAATGGCGCAGGGCTTTCCGGTCAAGCCGGTGCGCATCATCGTGCCGTTCCCGGCGGGCGGCGCCACCGACTTGCAGATGCGCGCCCTGGGCCAGAAGCTAAGCGAGTCCTGGGGACAGCCGGTGCTGGTGGAAAACCGTCCCGGCGGCAACATGGTGATTGCCGCGGAGGCGGCGGCGAAATCCGCCCCGGACGGCCATACCCTGGTGTTCGCAACCGACTCCATGGTCTCCATCAATCCCCAGTTGTACGCGAAGCTCCCGTACCATCCCGAGCGCGATTTCGCGCCCGTGGCCCTGATAGGATTCACCAACACCTGCCTCATGGTGAGCGGCGCGTTGCCGGTGGCGAGCGTGCAGGAATTCATCGCGCTCGCGAAATCGCGACCCGGCGCGCTCAACTACGGCACCTTCGGCACGGGAACCAACGGCCACTTTGCCGCCGAAAATTTCAAGTCGGCGACCGGGACGCAACTGGTGCACGTGCCGTTCAAGGGCGGCGGGCCCATGCTGCAGGCGCTGACCGTCAACGAAGTGCAGGTCATATTCATCGGTCCTGGCACTGCGCTGCCGCTGATCCGCAGCGGCAAGGTCAAGGCGCTGGCGCTGTACGGCAACCGCCGCCACACGCTGCTGCCCGATGTGCCGACAATGGCGGAAGCCGGATTCGGCAGCATCGACGGCGCCAACGCTTGGTGGGGCATCATGGCGCCATCCGGGACGCCGCGCGATGTCATCGCAAAGCTGTCGGAGGACATCATCCGTGTCATGAGCGACGCCGATTTCCGGGATAAGTATGTCATCGGCTTCGCGCTGGAACCCGCCTTTGGCGGTCCGGAAAAATTCGCGGCGCTGCTGCGCGCCGACCGCGACAAGTGGACCGAAGCGGTGAAACGGACGAACATCAGGCTGGACCAGTAGGCTCGCCTGGCGAAAACTCAATCCGTTCGTCCTGAGCCTGTCGAAGGACGACAAACTCAGCGTGAACAGTTCCATGTATTTTTAAAAGATCGACAGGGCCGCTATCGAATCCGGCGCGCGCGGCAGGGAATTCATGGTGGATCATATCGAGGGCTGGTGCGATCTGTTGCGGAAACGGGCGTACCTTTTTCACACATGTGATAACAAAAATAGCGGAGGTGTTATCATGATCCGTACCCAAATCAGCCTGCTCGAGCCGGAATACGTAGCCGCCAAGGCGGAGGCCAAGCGGCTCGGCATTTCCCTGGCGGAATTGTTGCGTCGCTCGTTGCGCACGGTGCTTCCGGTCGACGAATCCAAGCCCTGGATGCGCTACGCGGGTATGGTCGAGTCCGGCGACCCGAAATCCAGCCGCAACATTGATGACGTGATTTATGGCCAAAAGCCCTGAAGTCTACGTCGACACTTCCGCCTTGATCGCGTTGCTCGATCGTTCCGACACCTATCACCCATTGTTTCGCCAGCTGTTTGCCGCGCCGCCCAAACTGGCATCCACCAGCCTCGTGATTGCGGAGGGTCACGGATGGTTTCTCAGTAGATACGACCGATTCCGCGCAATGCAGTTTATGGCGATGATCGAAGACATGACGCCGCTCACGGTGTGGCCGGTGGGGCCCGTGGAAATAGCCGGCGCCACTGCGATTATGAGGAAGTACAAGGAACAGGACTTGACGCTGGCCGACGCGGCCGGGCTTCACCACATGTTGGCGCGCAAAATTCGCCATTGCTGGTCAACCGATTTTCATCTTGCAATGGCAGGGGCTGCGTTGGTGATCAATCGTTGAAAAACAGCGTCCCGACCCATGCCCAGGTGCCCTGCAGGACTATACCCGGCCGCGCCTCGGTTAGCAGAAACGATCAGGGATAGGCCTTCTTCGCCGCGATTCCCGCCTCCATTGACCTCGCCAATTCCCGCCACGGCGCTTCCGTGGCGACTTCCTGCAGCATCTCGACGGTCAGCACATCATGCCCCAGGGCGCGCAGCGCCAACGTTACCGCCAGTGAAAAATTTTCGTCGGCGTACAGCTGCATCAATCGTGGTTGCGTTCGTTTTCGGCGATGTGGCGGTCAATTTCATCGCGGTGCGAACGCACGTAGGACCATGCGTTGGCCAGGTCTTGCGCGGTTATGGAGGGGTAGTCGCGCAATAGATCGGATTCGCTGGTGCCAAGCTTCCTTGCCTGTTCCAGGAGCCAGACTGGAATGCGCGTGCGCACGATGCAGGGCGCGCCGCCCATCACGCCAGAAGCGCTTTCAATTCCCGGATAGGCGTCGCCCAAATCGCTCGCGATCCATTGCAACAACTGGGCTTTTTGCGCGCGTGACATTCCCGCGACGATTTGCTCGGTTTCCTTGGTAGCGTTCATTCTCGGCCTGTCCCGCCAGATTTTCGTCAGGGAATTTTACGCTCCTATTCGCACGAAATGATAATCAAATCAATTGCGACACGAAGTCGCTTGAGAAAGTTGTTCCCACTAAACTATTACTCCGCGCGGGCGCCGGAATTTCTGACAATCGGTCCGAGGCGTTCCAGGTCGCCGGCGATCGGCGCCGCGAACTCCTCCGGAGTGCTGCCCACGATATCGAATCCCTCCATGCGCGGGACTATGTCGGGACTGAGCAAGCCTTTGCGAGTTCTCCGTGCAGTCTGGCGACAAGAACCGCAGGCAACCCGGCCGGCGCGTCAACGCCAAACCCACTGGAAGCTCAAAAACCTGAAGGCCGCCCTCGGCCCATGTGGGAATGCCGGCAAGCATTGTCGAGCGCTTGCTGTCCGCCACCGCTATCGCCCGCAACCGGCCGTCGCGCACTATCCGTGTCCCCGACGGCGGAGACGCCTTGTATGTTCTGATTAACCCGGCTTTCGTCATTCCCGGCCACCACTGCGCTACACTGTTGGCAATGAATCCTTCATACACAGTGCAGCAGAAATGTCTCGTCGCCCAATGGCAGGAAACGGGCCTCGCGCTCGATAGGTTGCGGTACGCGGCGCTTGCTGCCCAGTCCCCTGCGGAATCTCGCCAGGCCGCCTACGACATGTTGCAGCTCGGGGGAATCCTGCGCAGCGATCAGGAGCGCGAACTGGGCTCGGGGCTGGTCGAGATGCAGCGCCTGTTCGGCGTACTGCGCGCGAATGAGCGAGCCTAACCGGCTGCTCGCGGCGGCTGCCGAAATTCAGGCGTTTTGCACTGGCGCCGGCTGGAAATTCTGTTTCATCGGCGGGATCGCCGTTCAGCACTGGGGCGAGGCGCGCCTCACACGGGATGCCGATCTCACGGTATTCACCGGAGTCTTGTCCAACGAGGTATGAGCCTGGAGGAAGGCTCGACATTCCATTGATGAATGAGCCTGGAAGGGTACAAGGGAGGTGGCAAGGCGGCTGAAAGGCAAGCTGCGTCGGCGCGGTGGGTTGATCATCTTCGGATGGTGATCGACATGAACGAAGCGCAAGTGCGCACCTTGGACCAGGTACGCGAAGTATTGGCGGGCACGCAGTCGTTGGAGATGCGACCGGTGGCGGATGGGGCGGGCCGGTATGCCCTGATCGAAGCGGCGCTCAAGCGGTTTGACTACCCGTGTCTCAAACGTG
>SHXF01000163.1 GCA_009693435.1 Betaproteobacteria bacterium
GCGAGCTGGTGGGCGCAGATCGCTGAATAGGCCACGATCGAGCGCCGCGGCCCGACCCCGCCTTTCCATTCGTAGGCGCGCCGGTCCGCGGTGGCCAGGCGTGCCGGAGTCCGCGCCGGATGCGCGAGATTGAGCAGGAAGCAGGGCGTGGCCGTGAATGGATAGTGGAAAATCAGGTTGCGCTCGGCGGGAACGGCCGACGCCTTGAGCGGCGCGCCGCTGCCGCCGATGAGCTTGACCCGCCCATAGAAACTCGGCGTGGCATTCGTGACGGCCGCCGCCGGCGCGCCTGCCGCGGCGGCGGACGCCGCGCAGAATTTTACGAAGTCACGGCGCTGCATCGCTACAAATTGTAGCCCTTCTCATTATGTTCGACCGTGTCCAGGCCCTCGGTTTCCTCGTCGCCGCTGACGCGCATGCCGACGATCGCATCGCTCAGTTTGAGCAGCACCCAGGTGACGATGCCAGACCATGCGCCAACGCTGAGGATGCCGGTGAGCTGCACCATGACCTGTTTTCCCATCGTCATGCCCTCCGGATACCCGACGCCGCCGAGGCTCGCGGCCGCGAAAACACCCGTGAGCGTAGTTCCGATCACGCCGCCCACGCCGTGCACCGGCGTCACGTCCAGCGAGTCGTCGATCTTCAGCGAGCGCTTCATCCAGCTGGTGGCAAGGAAACACGCGACGCCGGCGATCGCGCCGATCGCGATCGCGCCCATCGGACCGACAAAACCGGAGGCAGGCGTGATGGTGCCAAGACCGGCGACCATGCCGGTGACGATGCCGAGCACTGAAGGCTTGCCATAGCGCTGCCACTCGCACAGCAGCCACGCCAGCGACCCGGTGGCCGCGCCGATATGCGTCACCAGCATCGCCATGCCCGCCGAGCCGTCTGCGGCGAGCGCGCTGCCGGCATTGAAGCCGAACCAGCCCACCCACAGCATGCAAGCCCCGATCACCGTCATCGTCATGTTGTGCGGCGGCATCGGTGATTCGGGGAAACCCTTCCTGCGCCCGATGACCAGCGCGCACACCAGCGCGGCCACGCCGGCGTTCAGGTGCACCACGGTGCCGCCCGCGAAATCCATCAGGCCCATTTTCTGTAGCCAGCCGTCGCCCCAGACCCAATGGGCGATCGGGCAGTAGACGAGCAGCAGCCAGAGCAGGCTGAACAGCAGCATGGCGGGAAAACGCACGCGTTCTGCATAGGCGCCGATCACCAGCGCGGGCGTGATGATCGCGAAGGTCAGCTGGAACATGGCGAACACGGTCTCCGGGATGCTGCCCTTGAGCGTGGCGACGGCGATGCCGGAGAGGAAACTCTTGTCCCAGCCGCCGTACCAGGCGTTAAGAGTGCCGCCGTCGCCGAAGGCGATGCTGTAGCCGGCGATTACCCAGGCGAGCGTAACCATGCAGGTGATGGCGAAGCACTGCATCAGGACGGACAGGACGTTCTTCGCGCGCACCAGTCCGCCGTAGAACAGGGCCAGCCCGGGCAGCGTCATGAACAGCACCAGTACCGACGCGGTGATCATCCACGCGGTATTCGCGGGGTCCAGTTTGGCTGGTTCAACCGCCCCGGCAAGGGGCGCATAGGTCAACAACGGCGCAAGCAATATTTTCTGGATTGAGCGCATTGTCATTGTGAAAGCATACCGCAGTTACTTTAGGTCTTCAGTGTGGAAGCCAAAGCTGTTGCGCCCACGATCGGCGAACCAGTGCCGCAGGGTCAGGCCCACGGTGCGAAAGGCGATGTCTTCCCACGGCATCCGCGATTCTTCGAACAGCGCGACCTCCAGACTCTCGTCGCCCGGCTTGAATTCCAGATCCAGCAGGCGCGCCCGGTAGAACAGGTGGACCTGGTTCACGTAGGGTACCGAGATCATGCTGAATGCGGAGGTGAGCTCGACGCGCGCGCCGGCCTCCTCGAGTGTTTCGCGGATCGCGCCCTGGGCGGTGGTTTCGCCGTTCTCCATGAACCCGGCCGGCAGCGTCCAGTAGCCGTAGCGCGGCTCGATCGCGCGCCGGCACAGAAGAATCCGGCCCTCCCATTCCGGCGCGCAACCGACCACCAGCTTCGGATTCTGATAATGGACGCTGCCACAGGCATCGCAGACGTCGCGCGGCACCGAGTCGCCCGGCGGCACCCGCTGCAAGAGCGGTGCAGCGCAATTGGGACAGAACTTCATCTAAGGTCCCGTATCTTTAGGGAAATTCTGTTTCGATGGTAAACTCCCAGTGGACCATGGGCAAAACAAAAATCGGCGAATGGCTGTGGCGCTTCCTGACGATTGTGATGATGTTTTCAGTCGGCTGGACGATATGGATTATTTACCAGCTTAACCCGCCGTCGTTGGTCATGAATGCGGCGTTCGAAGCCGCCGCCAAGGCCAAGGATGCGCCTGCCGAAGCGCCGAAGGGGCGGCCGATCAATCCCGAGAAACTGAAGTTCTCCGAGAGTATCGCGCTACCGGTCCCGGCCGCGAAAAAATGAATCGTTACGCGGAGTTGTACGGCAGCTGGCGCTGGGAAGTGCCGGCCCGGTACAACATCGCGCAAGCCTGCTGCGGCCGCTGGGCCGGCGACCGGTCGCGCTTGGCGCTCTACTGGGAAGACGAGTCGGGCGAAACCGCGAAGTACACCTTCTGGGACATCCAGCAGGAAGCGAACCGGCTGTCGAATGCCCTCGCCGGGTTGGGCGTAAAACGCGGCGACCGCGTCGCTCTCATCCTGCCGCAGCGGCCCGAAATGGCGATCGCCTACATGGCAATTTTCCAGATGGGCGCGATCGCGCTGCCGCTGTCGCACCTGTTCGGCCCGGATGCGCTCGAGTACCGGATGGAATTCGCCGGGGCGAGCGTCGCTTTCGTCGAACCCACCACCATCGCCAATCTTGGGGCGGTGCGGGACAAGCTCGCCGATCTGAAACATGTAATCGGGGTGGGGGGTGCACGGGAGACTGGCGTTCATTCTTATGAAGCTTTAATTCAGAAAGCAAGAAGCGAATTCAAGAAAGCAGACACAGCTGCAAATGACCCTGCTCTGATCATCTACACGAGCGGCACCACCGGGCCTCCCAAGGGCGCTCTGCAGGGTCACCGGCTGCTCATCGGCAATCTGCCTGGCTTCACCTATTCGCACGATTTCTTCCCGCAGCCCGGCGACATGTTCTGGTCGCCGGCGGACTGGGCCTGGGCAGGAGGATTGTTCGATGCGCTGCTGCCGACCTGGAATTTCGGCATGCCGATCCTCGGCTACCGCGGGCGATTCGATGCCGAGAAAGCGTATTACCTGCTCGAGAAATACGGCGTGCGCAATGCGTTCCTGTTTCCGACCGCGCTGAAACTGATGATGAAGGCGGTGCCGGAACCGAAAAAGCGGTACGACCTTAACCTGCGCTCCATCATGAGCGCGGGGGAGTCGGTCGGGGTCACGGTGATCGAATGGGCGCGCGAGCAGCTCGGCGTCACCATCAACGAGATGTTCGGCCAGACCGAGATCAACTACGTGGTAGGCAACTGCCAGGCGGCCTGGCCGGTCAAGCCCGGCTCCATCGGCCGGCCGTACCCGGGCCACAGGGTCGCGGTCATCGATGAAACGGGCGCTGAAGTTCCCCGGGGGGAGTTGGGGGAGATCGCAGTCAAGAAGGAAAATGATCCTGTATTCTTTCTCGAATACTGGAAGCACGATCAGGCCACTCGCGAGAAATTCATCGGCGACTGGGGCTGCACCGGAGACCAGGGGCGCATGGATGACGACGGCTACCTCTGGTATCAGGGACGTTCGGATGACGTGATCAAGGCATCGGGCTACCGCATCGGCCCGGCGGAAATCGAATCCTGCCTCGTGAGGCATCCCGCCGTCGCGAACGCGGCGGTGATCGGCAAGCCCGACGAAGCGCGCGGCCAGATCGTGAAGGCCTTCATCGTGCTGCAGCCGGGGCAGGCGGCTTCCCAGGCCCTGATCGACGAGATCCAGGATCACGTGCGCGGCCGGCTCGCACCCTACGAATACCCGCGCGAGATCGAGTTCCTGGACGCGCTGCCGATGACTACCACCGGCAAGGTGCAGAGAAAAGAACTGCGCAAGCGCGAGGAAGCGAAGCTGGCTGCGGCAAGGTGACCCGGCTCGTTCTGCTCGGCGGCGGGCATGCGCACGCGCTGGTGCTGCTGAAATTCAGGAATTTCATCTCGCCGAACCTGAAGCTCAGCCTGGTTACGCCCGGCCCGGTGCATGTCTATTCCGGAATGGTTCCGGGCGTGGTGGCTGGCCACTACGCCGCCGCGGATGTGCAGATCGGCCTGGCGCAGCTCGCGCGCGACGCGGGCGCGGAGCTGATTCAGGGCCGGGTTCTGCGGCTGGAACCGGGCGCCAAACAGGCGGTGCTGGAGAACGGCGACACTATTCCCTACGATTACGCTTCCCTCAACCTAGGTTCCGTGCCGGACGGTCTGGTCGCGCCTGCCATTGCGGTGAAACCTTTCGAAGGATTCTTCGCGCGCTGGCGCGAGCTGCTTGAAACAGGTCCCAAGGCGCCGCGCATCGCGATCGCCGGCGCGGGTGCAGGCGGCGTGGAACTGGCGATGGCGATGAAGTTCGCGCTGGACCGGCGCGGAACGGGCGGCTCGGTTGAGGTTTTTTCTGAACGATTTGCTTTCCTCCCCAGAGTGGCGGCCAGGGTCCGGAACGCGCTTCATGCGCATTCAATTTCCCTACATTTGAGCACCACAATTGGTTCCGGGTTCGATGCGATGTTCTGCGTTACAGGCGCCTCGGCGCTGCCGCTGCTGCGCGACTCGGGCCTGAAGACCGACGCTCGAGGGTTCGTGCTGGTCGATCCGAGTTTGCGCAGCGTCTCTCACCCGGATGTGTTTGCCGCCGGGGATACGGCTTCGTTGGAAGGAGCCGCGCTGCCGAAATCCGGCGTCTACGCCGTGCGCCAGGCCCCTGTGCTGGCGGCAAACCTGAAACGCGTCGTGCGCGGA
Source organism: Betaproteobacteria bacterium (assembly GCA_009693435.1). The sequence continues at coordinate 4,988 of SHXF01000163.1, forward strand.
ATGCCCATGCTCGACTACGTGCCGCAGAAAGCCAGCCTGTCCCTCATCAGCTGCGGCGCCAAATACGCCATCGCCAGTTGCGGCAACTGGTCCGCGGAAGGACGCTGGGCCTGGTGGTGGAAGAACTGGCTCGACCGGCGCTGGATCGCGCGCTTCCGCTGAACCAGCCGGATATGCGATAATCCGGATTTCCGGAATCCGGGAGACGGCATGGACGTGATCAGGCTGGGCAAGAAGGGACAGCTCTCGTTGCCCGCGGCGGTGCTGCGCAAGATGGGAATACAGGGCGCGGGGACGCTGCTGATCGAGACCACCGAAAATGGCGCTGTCGTGCTCCACCCGGCTGGCGTGTATCCGATAGAGATGTACACCGATGCGCGAATTGCGGAGTTCGAGGAGGCCAACCGGCTCACGGGCGCAGAAAAGGCGCGCGTGCGTAAAGTGCTCGGGCGACGCAAGCGTTGAAGCTGTTCCTCGATGCGAACGTAGTGTTTTCTGCGGCGCACCGAGAAGAAGGCCGGGCGCAGGAACTCATCGCGCTGGCGGCGGCGAACCGGTGCACCGTTGTAACTTCGCACCATGCTCTTGAAGAGGCGCGGCGCAACCTCGAAGTCAAGTCTCGCGGGTTCGAAAAGCGCTTGGCCCGGCTGCTCGAACGAATGGTGATGGTCGGCGAAGCTCCGAGCGCACTCGTCGAATGGGCGCTGAGCGAGGGCTTACCGTTGCAAGATGCATCCGTCCTCGCCGCCGCGGTGCACGCGGGCGCCGACCTGCTGGTAACCGGAGACGCGCGCGATTTCGGGCCCTTTTACGACCGCGTCCTGCGCGGAGCAAAAGTAATTACGCCAAAGCGCGCCCTGGACATCGTCCTCAAGGACGCCGGGGCGTAAGGCGCTTACTCGATCACCTCATCGGCACGGATCAGCAGTTCCTGCGGAATCGTGATCCCGAGCGCCTTGGCGGTCTTGCGGTTGATCGCTAGATGGATTTTCGTCGGCTGCTCCACTGGTATTTCGGCAGGCTTCGCTCCTTTCAGAATCTTGTCCACGTAAGTTGCCACGCGCTGGAAATTGTAGGTGAGGCTCGCTCCGTAGCTCATCAGACCACCAGCCTCTACATATTCTCGGACTCCGTGTATCGACGGCATCCGGTTGAACTGACCGGCTTTTTCTGTACCAGGTTGAATGTAGTGTTTAACCTGGAAGAAGGAGTCGGAAGATGGCAAAGAAGAGATTTAGCCCGGAGCAGGTGGTGGCGAAGCTGCGGCAGATCGAGGTGCTCACTGCGGGAGGCAAAGCGC
>SHXF01000049.1 GCA_009693435.1 Betaproteobacteria bacterium
CCAGCAGCATGTTGCCCTCGGCCATCATGGTGATGGGCGCGAGATCCTTTTCATAATCAAAACCCGCATTGGGGATAAGCGTCCGATTTACCGCATGGTTGATGCCGGTGACAAGCAGGGTATGGCCGTCCGGCGCAGCCTTGGCGACAAATTCGGTTGCGATATTGCCGCCTCCTCCCGGGCGATTCTCGATCACCACCGGCTGGCCGAGCGCGGGCCCGAGTTGCGCGGCGACCGCGCGCGCCACCAGATCCGGCAGTCCGCCGGGCGGGACGACGAGTGCGATTCGCACGGGACGACTCGGCCAGGTCTGCGCGTGAGCGGTCCCGGGATTAAAAGCGGACATTGCAAACACCAGTGCTGCACTCAAACAAGACCGCATGGTTCAACTCTCCCGCGTATCAAAGAAATCTTTGGCGTACCAGCCTCTTAGCCAGATTACATCGCTTCATGCTGGAAAGCTGTCCGTAATTCCTTAACGCACACTTCGTGCAGGAAACGCAACGTCCGCATTCACGGCCCGGGCGGCCACACCCCACCTTGATTCACCGAATAGTGTCTTGCGCCACTCCAGCCGCCCTGCATGCCGCAAGCACCGCTTCGGGACTGACCGGCAACTTGAACAGTGCTTTTTCATGCCCCTTGCCCGCGGGATCGATCGCCCGCGCAAGCGCGTTCACGATGGCGGGAGGCGCGGGAATGACGCCACCCTCGCCCACGCCGCGGACACCGAGCGGGTTGGTCGTCGGTCGCGTCTCGATATGGTCCAGACGGATGCGTGGCAGCTCGGGCGATGTGATCACGAGGTAGTCTGCCAGCGTTCCGGTCAGTAGCTGTGCCTCGTCGTCGTAGATGAGTTCGGACAGCATCGCGCACCCCAACCCCTCTGCGACACCGCCAACGATCTGGCCTTCGACGATCATCGGATTGAGCATCCGACCCGCGTCATGCACCACGAAGTAATCGACCACGCGATAGAACCCGGTGCGGGGATCGACCGCCACCCGCGCCGCATGCACCGAGAGCGCGAAGGTCAGGGTCTGCTTGGTGTCGAATATCAGCGTTTCCTCGAGCGCGGAGTCGCCCGCGTATAGCGCGCCCATGGGCATCACCGCGCGGGCTATTTCACCCAGACCGAGTTTCGTGGTCTCGCCCACGCCATTTACGATACGGCCGTCCCTGATCGACAGGTCCTCCGGCGGGCACTCCAGCAGTGTGCCTGCGCACTGAAGAACCCGTTCTCGCAATTTGGTTGCAGCGCCGGAAACCGCATTTGCGCCCACCACCGCGCCGCGGCTTGCAAACGCTCCTCGCCCGAAGGCCATCAATTGGGTGTCGCCCATCCGGACCGTGACCCGGCTCATCGGCACGCCAAGAACCTCCGCGCAGACCTGCGCATAGGTTGTCGTCTGTCCCTGACCCTGCGAAGTCATCCCCGACCAGACGGTGACTGCGCCAGTGCCGTCGATCATCACCCGCGCCGACTCGAACCCGACATAGCCGGTGCTTTCGATGCCGCAGGCCAGTCCCCAGGCGATGCGCTCGCCCTTCACTATCTCCAGCCTCTCGTGATATCCGCTGCCGCGAACCGCCCGACGCACCATCTCGGGAAAATCGCCGCTCTCGAAGCGGCAATTCGGTCCGCCGTAGGGAATGATTTGCGCATAAGGCATATCGGCGGGAGCAACGATGTTCCGCAGCCGGATCTCCTCGGAGGAAATGCCGACTTCCTTCGCCAGCAGGTCCAGCATGCACTCCAGAGGAAAGTTAGCCTCCGGCTGCCCGGCGCCGCGAAAGGTAGCAAGCGGGGTCTTGTTGGTGCCGACGCATACCACTTCGAGTGCAATGTTGGGAATCCGGTAGGGACCCGCGCAATGCCCCGATGCCACTTCCGCGGTCACGATTCCGCTGGTGAATATGTAGGCGCCGATATCCATGACCAGTCGACCCTTGAGCGCGGTCAGCCTGCCCTGCTCGTCGCAGCCAAACTCCATTTCCGTCTCGGTTGCGCGGGAGTGCGTGGTTGCCTGAAGACTCTCGGCGCGGTCCTCTATCCACTTCACCGGCCGCCGCAGGACACGGCTTGCGTGACTGACCAGGACCTCTTCGGCATAGGGCCGCGATTTGGCGCCGAATCCGCCACCCACGTCCTCCGCGATCACGCGGACATTGTATTCGGGCAGGTCGAGCAGGAAGGCGAGATTCTGGCGCACGTTGTAATGCGTCTGCGTGGATATCCAGATGTTGAGCGACGCGCGCTCGACATCAAAATCCGCCACGCAGCCGCGTGTCTCAAGCGGAAGACCCGTCTGCCGGCCAAAGCGAAAGCACGCGCGAACGCGTCTCTTGCTCTCGGCCAGCGCCGCATCGGCATTGCCGACCCTATGCGTGAAATTCGCCGCGACATTGTCCGGCCATTCCGGGTGAAGTTGTTCAGCGCCGTGTTTGAGCGCCGCGGCGGCGGTCGCAAGCGGCGGCAACGGCCGGTAATCCACCTCGACCCTCTGAGCGAGGTCTTCGGCGAGGTAGCGGTCTTCCGCGATCACCAGAGCCACCGCCTCGCCGATAAAACGCACCCGCTCCAGCGCCAGCAGTCTTGGCATCACGGTGCGCATGCTCGGATGGAAGAAGCGCGAAATCAGGCGCTTTTCGATGAAAGGCAGGTCCCGTGCGGTCAGCACGAGCAGCGCACCTCCGTCCAGCGCGGCCTGAACCGCGATGCCGGCGATTTCGGCGTGCGCCATCGGGCTGCGCACAAACACGCCGTGCACCATCCGATCGAGATGAATGTCGTCGGTGAATCTGGCCCGGCCGGTCAGCAGCCGATGGTCCTCGACGCGCAGCGGGGAATTCTTGTCGCGCTGGATGTTCATGGCAGCAGCACATCCTCAAGGCAGTCCATCAACGCGGTCATGCCGAGACAGCGCCGGTACTCGCCACTTGCCTGCTGGTCGTTCATCGCGTCGATCGATTCCAGTTCCTGCTTCACGATTTCGGCGAGTTCTGTCCTGCCCGGCATGCCGCTGCGCACGGCTTTTTCGAGAAGCAGGCAGCGATGCGGGATGGCGCCGACACCGCCCACGCCGGCGAACAGCAACCGACCTGCGTTTGTGAATTGCACCGCCGCCGAGGCGATCGCGAAGTCGCCCTTGCGCCGGGCGTATTCCCGGAAAGCGGCCACGGTGCCTGGCACCGCCGCAGGAATCGACGCGGCAACAAGCAGTTCACCCGGCGCGAGCGCCGTGGTCAGCGCATCCCGGAAGAACTCACCGGCAGGGATTGCTCGCTCGCCGGAGGTGCTGCGCACATGCACATCGGCCCCTAATGTTTTCATCACCAGTACCAGTTCCGCGGAAGGATCGGCATGTGCGAGGCTGCCGCCGAATGTGCCGCGCGCGCGGGTCTGAACATGCCCAATGTGCGGCGCGGCCTTCGCGAGCAGCGGCAGATCGCTGGCGACCAGTCCGGAGGCTAGGATCTCCCGTTGCCGCGTCATCGCTCCGATGCGGATCCGGTTTCCATCGCGGAAAATTCCGTCGAGGCCCGGTACACGGTTGACGTCGATCAACATCGGCGGTGTTGCCATGCGCAGGTTCATCATTGGCACCAGGCTCTGGCCGCCGGCAAGAATCCGGGCATCCGGGTTCGCCGCCAGCAGCGCCAACACCTCGTCAAGCGCGGCTGGTCGCTTCATGTCGAACGACGCGGGCTTCATGGCTTTGCCTTGGGCGCATGCGCCGGCTTGTACGCGAGCACCGCATCGATGATGGACTGGTACCCTGTGCAACGGCAGATGTTGCCCGACAGGAGCTCGCGCGCCTCCTCCTCGTTGGTGGGCCAGCGACCCTGATCCGCGATCGCCGTCAGCGTCATCAGGATGCCCGGCGTGCAGAAACCGCATTGCAGCGCGTGATGCTCGCTGAAGATGGCCTGCAGCGGATCAAGCTTGCCGTCCGTCGCGAGGTCTTCGACCGTGCGCACCGATGCGCCCTCGGCCTGCACCGCAAATGTGAGGCAGGAGCGCACCGGGTGCCCGTCGAGAATCACGGTGCAGGCGCCGCACACGCCCATCTCGCAGCCGACATGCGTCCCGGTCAAGCGCAACTCGTGCCGGAGAAAATCCGAAAGCAGCAGCCGCGGCGGAATGTCCGCCTCGACCGGCCGCCCGTTCACCCGCAAGCTCACCTTCATGTCCGCCACCCCGTCTTGCCCGGAATGACCGGGCGATTCTGCGCAAAAGCAGACACCGCAGTCGCCTCGCTGCAAACCGCAGGCGCGATGCTCTGGTTAAAAATGAACGGCGCACGTCCCGCTGCGCTACCCTGCCGCTTACTTCCGTTCGGGGCGCCTTAGGTCCTCAGCCGCGAACCGTAGAAGCGCGCGATGTTGTCGCGGAAGATCCCCTGCTTCGCCTCGTCGGAGAGCGCCGGATGCTCTAGGAGTTCCTTGATCTCGTGCTGCGCCCGCTCGATGTTGGTCTCGTGGGGAAAGTCGCTCGCGAACAACAGCGCCTGGTGGCCGACGCGCTGGATCGCGTACGGCAGCGTGATCTCGCCCGCCTCGCAGCTGAAATAGATCTGCCCCGAGCGGATGTACTCGCTTGGTTTGCGTCGCAGCCACTCCGAGAACTCCTTGTATTCCGCCGTCGCCCAGATCTCGTAGGAGCGGTCCAGCCGATCCATGATGTAGGGCACCCAGCCGGCCCCCGCCTCGAGGTAGGCCACCCGCAATCGCGGAAAGCGCTCGAACACGCCACCCATCACCATGCTGGTGAGCTGGATTGTCTGCGCTATGGGATGCTCAAGTGCGTGGGTCTCGGCGAACTGGGTGAAAAAGTTGATGCCGATATTGGTCGAGGGCGCACCATGCAGCGCGATCGGCACGTCCAGGCGCTCGGCCTCTTCGTAGAGCGGCCAGAAGTCGGGGTGTCCAAGTGGCTTGCGCACGCCGACGTCACCGCTGTTGGCGCTCAGCACCGCTCCCACCATGCCAAGTTCGGTCACCGCCCGGCGCAACTCCTTCACTGCCTCGGGCATGTTCTGCACCGGAACGAGGGCCATCGCCTGAAGCCGCGTGCTTACCCGATGGAAACGGTCGGTGAACCAGTTGTTGTAGGCCCGCGCGAGCGCCACCGCCCACGCCGGGTCCTGCACCGTGTGGAACGCCAGGCCGTTGGTCGGGTAGAGCACAGTGCTCTCGATCCCGGTCGCATCGAGAAAGTCCAGCCAGACCTGTGCCGTAATCACGTATTTCTTGTGAATCTTCAGCCGCGCCGTAAGCGCCCCGCGATGGTAGCCGTCGAGGGTCGGAAAGAACGGGAATCCGAGCATCGCCTCGGTGCCCGCGTACGGCGGGTCGAGATATTCGTAGAGATCCTCATCGCGTTCGATCAGGTGACCGTCCGCATCCAGCATGCTGCCTTTCAGCTTCATTATCCGCCCTCCCTTTGTGTGCCATTGGGCGATCGTCCGGCAGGATCGCCGGGCAACACCTTGCGCGGCGAACCGCCCGCACGTCCCAGAAATGCCTTCAACACTACCTCGTCACGCATCAGCTCGGCCGCCGGGCCGGAAGCCACGATGGCGCCAGTCTCCAGCACGTAGGCGCGCCCTGCAAGCCGCAGCGCCGCGCGCACATTCTGCTCCACCAGCAGAATCGCGAGTCCGCGGTCGCGCAACTGCGCGATCGCCGCGAAGATCTGGCGCACCAGCAGCGGCGCAAGTCCCTGGGACGGCTCGTCCAGCATCAGCGCCCGTGGACGTGTCATCAGTGCGCGACCAATCGCGAGCATCTGCTGCTGCCCGCCGCTCAGTGTGCCCGCGCGCGCCGCCTGTCGCTCGCGCAGGGCCGGGAACATACGGAACACCTCCTCCATCGCCTCTGACCGGCGCGTCTTCGCGTCGCTCTCACCGCGGTGCACATAGGCGCCGAGCTCCAGATTGTCGATCACCCGCAGATCGGGAAAAAGGTCGCGTGTCTCCGGTACAAGCGTCAGGCCCATGCGCACGATGCGCTCGGTCGGCAGGCGGGTGATATCAGTGCCCTGAAAGCTGATGCGCCCGGACTCTGTCGGCAGCAATCCCTGGATAGTCCGCAGGAGCGTGGACTTTCCCGCCCCGTTCGCGCCCACCACCGTCACCAGTTCGCCCGGCCCGACCTCGATGGATACTTCCCGCAGGACCCGGAGCCGGCCGTAGCCCGAAACGATGCGTTCGACGACGATCACGACGTCTCGTTCTCGCCAAGGTAGGCTTCGATCACCGCCGGATCGGCGCTCACCGCCTCGGGTGTGCCCTCGGCGATCTTGATGCCGCCGTTCAGGACGACGATCGCATCGGCCACGCTCATGATGAGGTCCATGTTGTGCTCGACCAGCAGCACGGTGATCCCGCGGGCGGGCAGCGCTTCAATCAGCCGTGCAAGCGCTTCGGTCTCGCTGTCATTCAGCCCCGCTGCGGGCTCGTCGAGCAGCAGCAGCTTTGGTCGCAGGGCGAGCGCGCGGGCAAATTCGAGCAGGCGCTGTTGTCCGAAGGGCAGTACCTCGGCCTGGCGCGCGGCGAGGTCGGCGAGACCGACGTAGCCGAGGCATTCCATCGCTTCCAGGCGCGCACGGCGCTGCTCGGCCAACGCGCCGGGCAACCGCAGGATGCCGCCCGCCAAGCCGGCGCGGGTGTTCCGGTAGGTGCCAATGGCAACGTTCTCGAGCACGCTCTGGTCGCCGAACAGGCGCACGTTCTGGAAGGTGCGGGCGACGCCCAGGCGCGCGACCGCGTGGGCAGGACGCCCGGTGATGTCGGCGCCCTCGAACAGCACCGAGCCCGCGCTCGGTGGAAACACCGAAGTCACCAGGTTGAACAGCGTCGTCTTGCCCGCACCGTTGGGTCCGATCAGCCCTTGTACGTGCCCGGATCTCACCGAGATAGACACCTCGGAGACTGCCATCAGGCCGGAAAACGCCTTGGTGAGGCCGCGCAATTCCAGGATGGGTCTTGAGGGATCGGCACCGCCCGGCGGATGCGCTCGCGCAATCTGCTCCATGCTACCCGCCTTCTCTCCGTCCGCCGGTGTCGGCAGCGCCTTCCGGCGCGCCCGCATCGCCGCCAAAGCGCCGCGTGTACCAGTTGCCCGCCATTCCGGCAATGCCGTGCGGAAAGTACAGGGACACCACAATGAAGATCACACCGTAGACGATCACTTTGTAGTCGCGCAGCGGCGCCACGACTTCAGGAAGCGCGATGAGCAGCAGCGCGCCTAGCACCGCGCCGTACGGCGTTCCTACACCACCGAGTAGGGCCGCGAGCAGGAGTTCAAAGGAGGGCACCATGCCGAAGCGCTCGGGCGCGATGAAAGACACGTAATGGGCGTAGATTGAACCACCCAGACCCGCGACCGCGGCGCTAATCGCAAAGATTTGCACCTTGGTACGCGCTACGTCAATCCCGAGTGAGGCCGCGCCCGCTTCATCGCGCTTCACGGCGAGCATCGCCTGGCCAACGCGCGACTGCCACAAGTTCACGCCACCCCAGACACAGAGAAAGGCAAGCGTCCAGGCGAGCCAGTAATTCATCGACTCGCCGGCGAAGACCAGGCCTCCGATGCTGAACTTGGGAATGTCTCCTATCCCCGAGGGACCGCGGGTGAGATTGAGCCAGCCGTTCAGAACGGATGCGACGATGAGCCCGTACCCGAGCGTGGCCACGGCCAGATAGTAGCCGCGCAACTGCACCAGCGGGATACTGATCAGGATCGCGAGGAGCGTGGAGATTGCAATCGCGGCCAGACAGGCTAGCGCGGGTGACCAGCCGTTAAGCGCGAGCAGGGCCGAGGCGTAGGCGCCGATGCCGAAAAAGGCGGCATGGCCCAGGCTGTACTGTCCGCTCAGTCCGGTGAGCAGAACCAGCCCGACGATCACGATGGCGTAGATTCCGCCCAGGACGAGCGCACTTAGCAGGTAATGGCCCCGAAATACCATGTAGGCCGCGACGATTGCTGCCGCAAAGCCGATCAGCGTGACGCGCGCACGCCCCGCTGAACCCGGCGCGTTCAAGTCCGCCTGCCCAGCAGGCCTCCGGGCCTCACCACCAGCAGCACCAGCAGGCCGACGAACGCGATCGCATCCTTGAACTGCGAGGAGATGAAGGCTGCGGCCAGCGACTCGCAGACACCGAGAATGAGGCCGCCGATCACCGCACCGGGATAGCTGCCGAGGCCGCCGAAAACCGCGGCGATGAAACCCTTGATGCCGATCGCAAGGCCTTCGTCGTAGCTGACGAAGTTCAGCGGTGCGACCACTACCCCGGCGACCGCGCCCAGTGTCGAACTCACCACGAAGGCGAGCAGCGCGACCCGCCCGAGGTCGATTCCCACGAGGCGCGCGCCATTCGGATTCTGCGCACAGGCGAGCATCGCCTTGCCCGCGAAGGTCCGGGAGAACGCCCACCAGAGTGCCAGCGAGCACAGAAAAAGCGTGGCAACGATCCAGACCGATTGCGTTGCGATCATCACATCACCGACCGCGATCGGCCGCTCGCCCGAAAACGAGGGCAACGACAGCGAATCCTTGCCGAAAATGATCATCGCCCCGCCGCGAGCGACGAATGCCCCCCCAAGGGTGACCATCAGCGCTGCATCCGGGGAGAGCCGGCGCTTGGGCGAAAGCGTGAGCTGTTGCAGGAGCAGGCCGAAGACGGCCGAGACCAGTACCGCAAGCAGCACCGCCGGCAACAACGGCATGCCGATCCAATCGGTGAGCGCGATGGTGACCAGTCCGCCCAACACCACGAACTCGCCCTGGATGAGGTTCAGGTAGCCGCTAACCGCGAAGATCAGGGTGAAGCCTAGCGCCACCAGCGCGTAGATCGAGCCACTGGTCAGACCCGCGACGAGCACCTGCAGTACCTGTGTGATCTCGGCCACCGTCAGTACGCCTTCAGCGCCGCAGGCGGGCGCAGCGCGCCGGCGCCCAGCACCACCCCGACCGGCCGGTCTCGCGCAGCACGTCGACAGTCACGCGACCCTCAATCGGTCGCCATGAACTTCCCGTCCTTGAACTGGCCCATCACCTGCGCCGTCGGACCCGCGCCACGATGGTTGTCCGTCGAGAAACTGAGCACCGCCATGGTTGCCGGATAGTTGCGGATCTGCTGAATGGCGTCACGGATCTTCTTCGGGTCATCGCCGGCGCGTCTCATCGCCTCCATCGCGATATTCGCGAGGTCCCACCCGGCGCCGGCGAAAAAATCGGCCTTCTTGCCCTGCTTCTCCTCGTAGAGTTTCATGAATTCGGCGATTTTCGACTTGACCGGATCACTTGCCGGCAGTGTGTCGACCACGATCATCTTGTAGGTCGGGAATATCAGCGTATCTGGGGTAATGCCCTTCAGCAAGTCGGGGAAAGTGGCGCTCACCGAGCCGGTCCCTATCATCATCGGCTGGCGCATGCCCAGGCGCGTGTAGCCGCGCGCGGCCACCGCCACGGCGGCTCCCGAGCCGATAAAGTAGAGCGCGTCTGGGTTGGCTGCCTTGATGTTGGTAAGTTGTGCGGTTGCGTCCTTGTCCTGGAGCTCGACCCTCTCGACCGGGCCGACGGTGACACCGTAGCCCGGTGCGAGCGTCTGCAACTGCTTCAGGCCCGACTCGCCGGTCGCGTCGGTAGTAGCCAGCACCGCGAGCTTGCGGATGTTGCGGCCCTTGAGCGAATTGAGCGAGACCCGGTAGGAGGTCTCCTCGCTCGGCCATGGGGTGAAGTGGTAGGAGTTCGGCTTGGGCTCGACTACCGGCGTGTTGTAGAGCATCGGCACCTGGGCCTCTTCGACTACCGGAAGCACTGCGCGCACCGTGCCGGAAAAATCGGGGCCGAGGATTACCGATACCTTGTCTTCGGATATCAGCTTTTTCACGAACACCAGCGATTTGTCGGCGCTGGCCTCGGTGTCGTACACCACCAGTTCTACTCGCCGGCCATTGATTCCGCCGGCGGCATTCGTCCGGTCAACCGCCATGCGTGCGGCGCGGCTGAACGGATCGCCGAGAAATGCACCCGGCCCGGTCAGTGAGGAGACCAGTCCGATTTTGAGCGGCGCACCCGACTGCCCTTTTTGCGCCTGTGCGAGGGTCTGCTGGCTGGACAATGCGAACATCCCTGCGGCGCAAACCGCCATCAGAACTGCTTTGAGTGACTTCACGGACTCCATGCTGGTGTCTCCTGTACTGTTGATCCGGGGATCATGCGTCAGAACTTACAGACGGTCAATTGGATCGCCCGCGAGTGGATCGCCAGCGAGTGCGCTGAGCAAAGCTACTGAACGGCCTTATCCCGAATGTCAAAGCGCGCGATCGCGGTACCCGTCAGCCATTCGGCGACCGCGCCATAGGCAAGGATTTCCGCCTGCGCATTGCGAACCGCGCCGGCGACCGTCAGCCAGTTGCGAATCTCCTGCCCGCCATTCCCCGCGGCTTCGAACAGACGATCGGTGCTCCAGTCCGAGACGAATTCCTGCGCCCTGCCCTCGGCAATGATTCGCATGAAATCTCGGTCGAACGCTTCGTTTACTAAACCGGTATCGGTCAGTTCGAGCGGGTAATCCGGCTTGCGGGTGATCCGCGTTCCCGCGGGTTCACGCATGAAATTCTGGTAGCGCTCGGACCCGACCCAATGCGATAGGCCGCCTGTGCCCATGATGACAATACGCCCCTGCGGCCCGCTGCGGATCGCGTCGCCAAGCGCCTTGCCGAACGCATAGCTGCGCCGCAGGGTCGGCAGCGGCGGCGAATTGCAGTTCTGGATGATGGGAACGATGGATGGGCGCACTTTCGCGAACGCGAGCGTCAGAGGCGAGATGAAGGAATGATCGATTTTCATCGCTTCGGAGTACGCGACATCGACATCCGCCTCGAGCAGGCCGACGAGTATGGACTGCGCGTAGCCTTCGTGAATCGCCACTTCTTCCGCCGGAAGATCGGCGTCGCCGATGCTGCGTGCGATCGCATTCACGCCTATTGTGAACTGCGGCACGTGGGTCAGATCAAAAATCCGTCCGTGATCGGTGCCTATCATCACCACCGCATCCGGTCGCAGGCGCTGTATTTCATCGCCCATGCGCCGGAACGCACCGAACAGCGACTCCTTCGCTTCCACGGGCGCGAGATCCGCCCGGGTCAGGATCAGACCTGCGTGGGAACAGGCGAATGCGCCGACGATCTCCATGTTCGCGTCGCCTCAGTTGTTGCGCCGAAAAAAGGACAGCACGAGTTCGTTGAATGCGTGAGCATGTTCAACTTGGGCCCAGTGGCCGCAGCGGCTGAATATGTGCAATTCGGCTTTCTGAAACGTCCGCACCATCAGCAATCCGATATCCAGCGCACCGGCGCGGTCGTCCATGCCCCAGACCACCAGTGTCGGCGCCTTGACCTTGGAGAATTCCGCGGTCAGGTCCTGCCGCACCAGTGGCGTGCCCAGGTTCACGCGCACCGTCTCGGGATCGATGCTCGCCTCGTAACGAGCCCTGACCATCTCGTCAGTCACCAGGCTCTGGTCGAACACCATGATCTTCATGATCTGGCGCATCTTCTCCAGCGTCGGTCCACCTTCGCCGCGATAGTAGCTGCCGATCAGCTTGACGCCTTCCACCGGCATCGGCGTGAAGATACTGTGGAGAACCGGCGCGCTGCCAATGACCACGAGGCTCGATATGCGCTCGGGAAAATCGATCGCCAGTTTAATCGCCACCTGCCCGCCGTAGGAGTTGCCCACGAAGCATGCGCGGTCAATGCCGAGCGCGTCGAGAAAATCGCGCAGAATGCCCGCCATCACCGTAAGTTGCGGGCCTTCGATCGCGATCTTCGCGGACTTGCCGAAACGCGGAAGATCAACCAGGAGCACCCGGTAATGCTCGGCGAATTTCGCCATGTTCTCGGAGAAATTGCTCCAGCTGCTCGCCCCTGGGCCTCCTCCATGGATGCATAGCAGAACCGGGCCGGTGCCGATCTCGTTGTAATGGATTTGCACGCCCTTGGCATCGGCATAGCGGCTGGTTTCGGCCTCGATTTGCATTGTCACGTCCTCAATTCGCGTTGCTGGAATGTGCGTCGCTGTCTGCGACAAATTCTTTATAACGGGCATCCTGCATGACCGGCTTGCCGCGAGCCTCCTCGCACAGCTTGCGCCAGCCGATAATGCTCGTATCGGGCCGGAACAATTGCTCCGGCGGCGTATCCATCATCTCGACCATGCGCGCGTCCTGTTCATTGAATTCTCCATGAAATAACCAGCGCAGATAGGTCCAGTAGCGGAGCTTGAAGAGCAGCGCGTCGGCGCCGCGTGTCTGCTTCATCGCAACCTGTATGTAGCGATGATGGCCCGGTGTGGTCGGCACATACCATTCGAAGTGAATCCACTCGCCGAAATGTATGCGCAGCACGCATGGCAACCGGATCGACGCCCGGGACAACACCTTCGTCGTTTTCCACGGGCGCATTGCCGGCCAGGTGCCCAGCCCGGGGTAGTCGCTCTGGAAGGCATGTCCGGTGCCGCTGCGTGTGATCCAGCCGTCCTCCTCGTGCTTGATCTCGGAATGCACCCAGGCGGGTGGGTGCCGGAACGTGACAAAGATGGAATCGCGGTGAAGGTATTTTCCGTGTCCCTCGTCGAAACCGTTTTCGGCCGCATAACGCCAGTCGCCGGGACGCTCCGAAATCCGTATGCCGGAAACCGCGTCGGGGTGCTGCAATTCCGCGGGGATGTCGGCCCCGGCATCCGGCGGCTCACCGGTGCCGTTGTAGATCCATATCATCCCGGCCCGGATGGCGACCGGGTAGACCCGGACTTCGGCCTGGCCGCGCATCGGCGAATCGGGGCCGTCGGTGAGCGCCGCCACGAGGCTTCCGGACTTGAGATTGAAGGTCCAGCCGTGATAGCGACAGGTGAATGTCCCCGGAAATTCCTGCTTGCCGATCGACAGCCGGATGCCGCGGTGAGGACAACGATCCTGCAGCGCGTGGATCTGACCCCGATCGCGATAGAACATGATCCGTTTGCCAAATAGCACGATAGATTCCGGTTTCCTGCCGAGATCACCGGCACGCATCACCGGATACCAGTAATCCTCGAACCCGAGCACCGCCGCATCGTAATTCGGAAATCGCGTGACGCCGCGGGTGGTTCCGGTAATCTGCCACCTTGCATTCATTGTTCGTCCTTCACTTGCACTCTACCATCCGAGGCCAAGTTCGGGACGCGTGCGGGTGCAGGTGTCGATGACGATCCGGACCAGGCATTTTGTCAGCTCCACCATGCCATCGAGTTCGACGACTCCCATCGAAAAAGTGCCCGCATAGGGCACTGGCCGACGCGGCGGAGGCATACCTATGCGTGCCGTCGGAATTCCGCGACCACGCAGGATGTTTGCGTCGGTTGCGCCGCTGGTGCCGGTTCTCGGCACATGCGCTTGGCCGGCAACGGCTTCCCAGGCGCGTATTCCGGACTCGATGATCCAGTTGTCCTGCGGCGTGCTCGCTCCCGGGATCGCCAGCAGCATCTCGCAACTGAGTTCGAGCCCGGGTTCCCCGGCCTTGATACGTTCGAGCGCGGCCAGCAATTGCGCCCGTGCCGCCATCGGGTCGGTGCGCGGACTCAGACGGAGATCGAGGTAGATATCACATGCAGCGGGAATGAACGTGGGTTTGTGCGTCCAGCCACCCTCGATCGCGCCTATGCTGCCCTCCGGCTCGACCAGGCCCGAGGTATTCATGCGCGTGTATTCCGGAAACCAGGCCTCCAGCCCTTCGATCAGCCTGGCCACCAGCACAATCGGATTCCGATTGTGCAGCCTGCGCCGCAGGCCGGTATAGCCAAGGTCACCGTGGACGCGGATCCGAAACCAGGCAAGACCAACCTCCTCCCAGGCGACTGCCCAGCCGCCCTTGGCGATTACCGCAAAGTCGGCGCGAAACCCTTGTTCGAGCATGAAAGAGCAGCCATTGCCCTGGCCGGTGTTGTAGCGCCCCGATCCCGCGGGCATATTGGTCGGCATGCCCCCCGCGCCTAGTCCGACGAGCAGATCGCCGCGAAGGGGCACGCCGGCGCGAACCACTGCCTCGGCTGCCGCGATCACGCAGGACGCGAAGCCCTTCGGATTCTCAGCGCACAGACCGATCACCAGCCCGTCCGTCGTGGTCGCTATCGGTTGCATGTCCGGTCGCATCGAGGGACCGGCCCAGGGAAGGTCTTCACCCGGATCACCGGTGAGATGCGTATCGATCGGGGCATAGAGCAGCAGGTCGGCGCCATCTCCGGAGCCGCGGTGACGTCCTACGGCGTTTGCCTGCTCCGCATCTATCTGTTGACAGGAACCGTCGAGACCGTTCTGCTTCAGCCGCTCGGCGAGGAACTCGGCCAGCGGACGCTCCTTCCCGGTCGGACTCGGGATCGCCACCATGTCCGCGACCAGCGCGCCCAACTTGTCGCGATCGATGTGCGCAATGCTGGCATCCAGCCAGCGGTTCTGTTCGTCCGTGAGCACGGCTGCTGCCATCGGCTTTTCTTTACGCATGAAACCCCGCCCTCTGCTCAACAGCAAGGCCGACAACGACACCTGGCGAGTGATATCTACGCGGAAAACCGGTTCGGTCAAAGGACTCGCAACATGCTCGCACGGTCTTGCTGTTGCCTATTTTAGACGCCCTTGGAGAAAGCGCTGCTCCAACGCGCTCGCTTCAGCCAGCCCAACGATCGCTTCGCGTTCCGCAAACGACACCATCAGTGCCGGATCGTCGGCGGCACCGAGATCCTCGCGCTGCAGAAGATCCAGCGCCCGCCTGATCGCGGCGATGGTTGCGCGTTGCAGATGCGACGGCCAGATGACAATCCGGTAACCGAGCGAGCGCAGGTCCGCCGTGGATACCAGCGGCGTCCTGCCTCCGCTGTACATGTTTATCAGAAGCGGCACCTTGAAGCCCGCGGCGATTCTCTCCACTTCGGCACGGGATTCCGGGGCTTCCACGAACAGCACGTCCGCTCCTGCCTCGGCGTACAACTCCGCCCGCTTGATCGCGGCATCAAAGCCCTCGACCGCGCGCGCATCGGTGCGGGCGACAATGACAAAATCGGGATCACGGCGCGCCGCGCACGCGGCTTCTATCTTGAGCGCCATTTCTTCTGCGGGAATAAGCTGCTTGCCCTCATAGTGTCCGCAGCGTTTCGGCGTGACTTGATCCTCGAGGTGCAGGCCCGCGACTCCCGCGGCTTCGAATTCCTGAATGGTCCGGATTACGTTGAGGGCGTTTCCATAGCCGGTATCGGCATCGGCGATGACAGGGATTGCGACCGAGCGGGCCATGGCGCGCGCCCGATCGATTACTTCAGTCATTGTCACAAGACCGATGTCCGGGTAGCCCATGGAGCGCGCCACACCACTCCCGGTGAGATGAATCGCTTCGAATCCGGCGGCCGCGATCATTCTTGCCGAGAGTCCGTCGGTTGCACTCGGTGCACGGATCAGTCCCGGCTCGCCGATCATGGTGCGCAGCAGCCGCGGCATGCTTGCAGTGCGATTGATGTGTGACAGCATCGAGGCGAGTCTCCTGGATAATGAAACAACCGTTCGGCACGTCCGTCAGTCCGCACCTGCACGCTGTGCCTTCAGTCTGTGGCGGAAGTTCGCCTCCCAACCGCCGATCCGGATAACCTCGAGCAATGTTTCCGGGAGTGCCGCATAGCGGCGCTCGGTCTTCCGTGTCAGGTTTCTGAACTGCCCGGTGGCGAAGTCGATTTCCAGCAAGTCGCCCATGGAGACTTCCGAGGCAATCCCGGGACACGATGGAAGAATCGGCAAACCCGCGTTGACCGCATTGCGCAGGCTGCCGCGCGGGATCGACTCCACCGCAAGTCCCAGTCCGAGAGCCCGCAACCCGAGCAAACCCTGGATATGCGGGTTGCCCTGCGCGAAACGACGGCCGCCGACGACAATATCTCCCGGCTGCGCCTTCTTTGGAAAGTCCGGATCAATGCCGGTAGCCGCATACTCGCGTAAGACATCGAGGCGGGTTTCCCGCGATATTGCGAACCGCAGCGGCATGAGATCGCCATCGACCGCCACGTTGTCCCCGAACAGCCAGCAGCGGCCGCGAAACAACAGATTTTGTACAGTGGACATCAGGAATTTCCCATCATTTCCCGAGGATCGGTAATCCGGCCGGCAACCGCTGAACACGCCACAGATGCAGGCGACGCAAGATAGATTTGCGCATCCGATGGGCCAAGGCGCCCCGGATCGTTCCGCGTGCCGGTATTGATGGAAGTCTCGCCAGGAGCGAGCGGCGCGATGCGTCCTGCCGCGCAGGGGCCGCAGCCGGGAGCGGTGACGATGGCGCCGGCGTCTGAAAAAATCTGGAGCAAGCCTTCGGCGGAGGCTTCGGCATAGATGCCGTAGGTGGCCGGCGTGATGAACATTCGGACGCCCGACGCAATCTTCCGGCCCCGCAGGACCGCCGCCGCGCTCCGCAAGTCGGTAAGCAAGCCCGAGGCGCAGGAACCGATGAAGGCGTGATGAACCGGAATGCCGAGTGCGTCTGTGATTGGCGCTACGCGGTCGGGGCGCGGCGGAAGGGCAATTTGCGGCGGAACATCGGCGAGATCGCAACGGACTTCAAGCACGAAAGTGGCATCCGGGTCGCTGCGTACCAGATTCGGATCGTGAACGCCGCGCGCCGCCAGATATGCGCGGGTGATTTCATCCGGCGCCACGATCGCGGATTTTGCACCAATTTCCAGCGGCGTATTGCACAGCGTGAAGCGCGCATCGAAGGGCAGATTCCGCAGGCCCTCGCCAGAGAATTCGACCGTAGCGTAGTCCACTATTTCCGGATCGAGATCGGAAATCAGTTTCTGCGCGACGTCACGCACCGAAACCCAGGGATTCATCTTTCCGCTGATTATCACATGCACGGTCTGCGGCACCCGAAGCCAGACCGAACCGAATGCGAGCACATCCGCTATTTCGGTCAGAAACGGAATTCCCAGCGCGCCCACCGCGCCGTAATTCGGCACGTGGGTGTCGTAAGCTGCGACATACATCCCCGGAAGGATCAACCCAATTTCCACCGGAAACACATGGCCATGTCCGCCGCGGCCCACGTCGAAGAAGTGTCCGATCGCATACTTCCTGGCAAAATCCCGGACTTTTCTCTGCCGCAGCGCCGCCTCCGGCGACACCGCCACTGGCTCATGATCGGTAACGAATACGACTTTTCCCGGTTCCGCAAGCCTCTCGATTCCGTGATCCTCGAGCACGCGCCCGACCGTGGCTGCGTACCAGTCGTGGACTACAACCAGGTCTGGCACCGGCTCGATCACGTCCCCGGCGCAAACCATTCTGCCGGCGGCACGAGAGAGGATTTTTTCGGAAATGGTCTGTCGCATTGTCTTCACGCTTCCATGGCTTGTCCGGCACAACGCAAAAGGGCCGGCACGGCGAAACGGCCGAAACGCTTCCCTGTCAATTCGTCCGCTTTGCGAGAAACCTGTCCGACGCATATACCGGGTGTCCTGCCGCCCGTGCCGGAGTCAATGTACAGGCAATTGAACCGCACCGAGTGTAGATCAATTCCACCGGTCGTTCTAAGACCCTATAATGTGCCCCGGCAGTTTAGCAATGCGTCGGCCGCTGCACCCCCCACCCATCCCCAAGCACCTCTGCCAGCACGTGCTTTCACGAGAATTCCGGAAGCGTTTTGCAAAAATCGGATAGTCCGGTCTCGCGCATTCCTGCACTGATCAAGCGCAACACGGCTTTGTTCGCGCTGTCCCAGTCATTTACCGGCACAGGCATGATGTTCGCCTACGCACTCGGACCGCTGATGATCATATCGCTGACCGGTTCCGCATCGCTTGCCGGTTTGTCGGTGGGACTGCTCGGGCTCAGCCGGTTTATGGTCGCCTATCCGGTTGGCAAGATTACCGATACCTACGGGCGCAAGCCAGGGATCCTGCTCGGCCTCGCCCTCGGTCTGGTCGGCACGGTGCTGCTGGGGCTGTCGATGAGTTGGCGCAGCGCTCCGGTACTGGTAGGCGGCATGCTTGTCTTTGGCATGGGTATGAATGCGGCGCAACAATTACGGGTGGCCGCAACTGATATGTTTCCGCCCCGGCTGCGTGCCCAGGCGCTGGGGTATGTTGCGCTGGGTTCGATGGCGGGGCTTGTTCTCAGCCCGTTCATGATCAGCGCCGCCGAGAAAGTCGCCCTCGCCACGGGACAGGATCCGCTCGGCCTGCCCTGGCTGTGGTTGCCAGCCCTGATCGTGCTGGGCATGATACTGGTTGCATTCGTGCGACCGGATCCGAAAGAAATCGGCATGCATCTCGAGCGGTACTACCCCGACTATGTTCCCTCGCACGACACCATGCCCATGCATCGCCGCAAGGAATTCAGCGTCCGCGACCTGCTCGCCGACGGGCCGACCCGGCTGGCTATTGCATCGAATTGCGCCGGAGTCGGGAACATGGCGATTGTCATGGTTCTGACCTCGCTTGTACTGGCCCACCACGGCCACTCCCTCAGCGCCATTGCGTTTTCTCACATGCTGCATTCCGCCGGTATGTTCGCCTTCACCATACCGCTGGGCAAACTTGCCGATCGCTTCGGACGCAAGGAGGTGATGCTGCCGGGTGTTGCGATCGCGCTTGTCGGCGCAGTGCTGGTAGCCTTTACCGATTCGTATCAACTGATAACCGCGGGCACTTTTCTTGTGGGACTGGGATGGGCGGCCGCCAACGTTGCGGCAACCGCATTGATAGCCGATCGCGCCGAGACTTCGGAACGGGGGCGCGCCATAGGCGTGAGCGACTCGTTCGGTGGCGCGATAAGCGTTCTGATGGCACTGGTGACCGGGCCGCTGATCGAATGGTCCGGATTGCCGGCGGCCGGGATGGTCGCGGTCCTGGTATCGCTTGCGCCTTTACCCGTGATGATTTCGCTGCACAAGACGCGCCGGTCGGCACAGCGGGCGGCATCACGCGCCGCGCGGAACACGCCTTCCTGAGGCTGACATTGTCGCGCGTCTCGCAAGCGCGCCGCTGCGACTGCAGGCCCAGCCACTGATGGCAGAATATTGCCCTGGAGGCCGGGACTGGCTAAGCTCTTGGCATCAGGCCGCGGACCGCTCTTCGGGCCGTCCTTTTCGCATACTGTCGGCGGATCCGAAAGTCCACAGGAGAATCATATGAGCGTCGCAAGACACCCCAGGTCGAAAGAACTAGCCAACGCCACGCTGGATGAAATTGCGGAACGTTTTGTCGCCCGGTTCCGGGATCGCAAGGCGGACTGGGCCGCATTCGAGGACGCAAAAATTGACGGCTACAAACGCGCCCAGCACCGGTTCATCGGAGCGGGCGGTTCGGGCAAGCATGGCGATCAAAACGTCATTCCTCCGGGCGGTTTTACGGTTTCCATCATGTACGTCCTGCCCGGCCAGGGAAACGCCCCACATACCCACGAAGTCGAAGAAGTGTTCTTCGTGCTGCAGGGTCACCTAACGGCCTTCATAGAGGACGAAACCGGCCGGCGCATCGACGTGAGGCTGGGACCGTGGGAATGCATCTCATGTCCTGCCGGCGTAATTCACGGCTACATCAATGAAAGCCTGGAGCCTGTGTATTTCCAGGTGATGCTCGGACGCGGTCGTCCGGAAGCGATGGGATATGCCGACGAGGAACTGTTCCAGCGGCGCGAGGCGCATCTGGCGGAGAAGCCGAAGGCGGCGTAGCTTCCGCGCACTCCGGGTCCGGCACTCCGCGCGCAAGGTTGACTTCCCGCCGATGCCTGGCTGCAAGCGAGGACTTTCGCAGGGTGCCTTCTGAAATTATCAACGGCGAGAGACGTTCCGGTTAACCGGGATTCTCCTAAGTCGGACGGCCGTAGAGCGCCTGCCCGTCCTCCTTCACATCGAAAACCGCGATGCGGTAACCAGGGCAGTTCACGCCCTTGCCGTTACTCAGGCGAAATGTATAGCTGTGCTGCGCACAGCGGATCATCTTGCCGCCGCCGGCAATTTGTGCATCGATAAGCGTTGCGTTCTGATGGGGGCAGGTGCGCTGGACGCCACGAAATCCGGTAGCGGTCTTGAATATGATGATGTGCTCGCTGCCGATCCGCGCACGCAATGGAAACACGGAATCCGTCGGGTCGGCTCCGGCAATCAATTCCCAGCCGTCATCACCCATGGGATCCCGGCGTACGAGGTCGCGCTGCCATCTATTATCTATTCGCCCTTCAGCTTGAGCTTGTCGGCAACCGCGCGCCATTTCGCCAGATCGCGCTTGAGCCGGTTCGCTGTTTCGCCCGGGGTGCTGTTCACCGGGATCAGTTCGAGTTCCGCGAGCCGGGACTGGATCGCGGGCACTTTCATTACATTGCCCAACTCTGTGTTCAGGATCTCCACGATCGTAGCGGGCGTACCCGCAGGGGCGAGCAATACGTAGTTGCCCACCGAGGTTTCGTTGCTCGCATAGCCGAGTTCCTTCATCGTCGGAATGGTCGGCGCCAGCGGTGAGCGTTTCGACCCCATTACTGCAAGTACGCGCACTTTCCCGCTGCGCGCCAGCGCCCAGATGCTCGCCGTAGGGGTGATGAGCATGGGAACGTCTCCGCTCAGCACCGCGGGAAGCGCATCGGCGATGCCTTTGTAGGGAACATGCGTCATCTCGATACCGGCTTCGGCTGAAAACAACAGCATTGAAAGATGGCCGGGGCTCGCGAGACCGCCGGAAGCGAAATTCAGCGGCTGCTTCTTCGCCAGTGAAGCCAGTTCTGCGACGGTGGTGACTGGTAACGCAGGATTGACGATCAGGGCCTGCAGGGCTTCGAGCGCCAGGGACACGGGCGCGAAATCCGCGACCGGATCGAAGGGTGTATTCGGGTTGATCACCGGGGCCACAGTCAGCGTGGCGTCCACGGTGAACACCAGTGTGTAGCCGTCCGGTGGAGCTTTGGCAACGGCGGCAGCGCCGATCGCACCCGCAGCACCTGGCCGGTTATCGATGATCACGGGCTGTTTCAGCCGCTCGCTCAGCCTTTCGAATAGCAACCGGCCCACCACGTCAGCCGGGCCCCCCGCTGCCCACGGCACCACCATGCGCACCGATTTCGAGGGATAGCTTTGCGCATGCACCTGCACGGAGAAAAATGAAATAGTGCCGGTAAGGACAATGGCAGCGAAAAATCGCGCTGATAGACATCGCATTTTCAAATCTCCTGGTCTTATTCGAACCTCGAATCCGGCACGTGCATGCGCCAAGTCTTGTGCCATTCAGGGCCAGAACTCGTCGTCGGACAACGTCTGGATCAGTTCAGCTGCACGGCGCGCGTGCTGTCTGGCCAGCGCCTCGGCCCGGCGCGCGCGTCCCTCAAGGATCGCCCTGGCAATCGCCTTGTGGTCGGCCACCGATCGCGCCAGTCCGGCGTGATCGAGCAAGGCGTGAAAGCGCACGCGAAAGCCGGGCACCTGCATCTGGCGCACGCTTTGAACCAGTCGTGCATTGCCTGCGATCTCGAGTATCAGTCCATGGAACGCGGCATTTTCGTCCATGTGGGTGGTGGCGGTACTGGCTACATCCTCCCGGTCCCAGACAGCGGCGGCGGATTCCAGTCGCAAGCGATTTTCGTCTAGTTCGATGCGTGCTGCCGCGAGACGCGCGCCAAGGCCATCCAGCGTACCTCGGACTTCGAACAGGTCCCACACGCCCTGGCGTGACAAGCGCCGAACCGAACTGCCGCGCCCGGGGATGCTCTCCACCAGCCCTTCGCCCTCCAGTTGCGCGAAGGCCGCCCGGGCGGTGCTGCGACTGACCGAAAAAGCAGCCGTGATTTCGGCCTCGACCAGCCTTTGTCCTGGCGCATAGCGTCCATTGAAAATGCCCGTGCGCAGGCTGTCCGCAACGCGCTCGGCAGCCGGCTGTCCTGTCTCGCCTGCGGTGCGAGTCGATTGCGTCTCTGCGATTCTGGTCGCTCTTGAGGGACCCCGGTCGATAACGGCGCCCACAGTCAGATACCCAGATAAGCCGCGCGCACGCGGTCATCGACCAGCAGCGCGGCGCCCTCGCCTTCCAGGACGATTTCGCCGTTCTCCATGACGTAGGCGCGCCGGCACAACTCCAGCGATTCGACCACATTCTGTTCGACCAGCAGCACGGTAAGTCCGCTTTCGTTCAACTGCCGTATGACATCGAACACCAGATTCACCAGGGTGGGCGCCAATCCCAGCGACGGTTCGTCAAACATGATGAATTCCGGATTCGACATCAGGCAGCGGCCGATCGCGAGCATTTGCTGCTCGCCGCCCGAGAGGGTGCCGGCGTCCTGTCCGCGGCGCTCCTTGAGCCGCGGAAACATGGCGAACACGCGTTCCAGATTCTTCGCCTCCTGCGCCCGGGCGCGCTTCAGAATGGCGCCGAGTTCGAGGTTTTCCTGGACCGACAGAACGGGAAAAATCTGCCGTCCCTCGGCCACTTGCGCCAGCCCCAGCTCGCCTACCTGATCGGGTCGCCATCCGCGAATGGCCCGTCCTCCATAGCTGATACTGCCTGCGTGCGCGGGTACCATGCCGTGTATGGCACGTATCAGCGTAGTCTTGCCCGCCCCGTTTGCCCCGACCACCGATACGATTTCTCCACGGTGCACCGCAAGCGAAACGCCGCTCAGTGCCTGCGCGTCGCCGTAGCGCACTTCCAGTCCGCTAACCTCCAGCAGGCACTCCGGGGACGATGCTTCATTCATGCCCGCGCGCGCCTGCCGAGGTAGTTTTCAATGGTGCGCGGGTCTCGCGCCACCTCCGCAGGCGAGCCCTCGGTGGCTTTCTCGCCATGGTGCAGAACAACCACCCGGCCCGCCAGTTCCATCACCACGCGCATCACGTGTTCTATCAGCAGGATGGTTAGACCGGCCGAATTGAGTTCCCGCAGCACGCGCACGATTTTTGCGTACTCGGCCGGCCGCAGTCCTGCCATCACTTCATCTAGCAGCAACAAGCGCGGTTGCGTAGCGAGAGCACGCACCACCTCGACCAGCTTGCGATCGGGCAAGGTGAGGGATGATATGGACGCATGCGCCTTGTCGCTGAAGCCGAAGCGCTCCAGCAACCCACAGGCTCGGGAACGCGCTATTCGGACATTGCGTTCGCGCAACAATGCCCCGACCATCACGTTTTCCAGCACGCTCATGCCGTGGAACGGACGCACGATCTGGAAAGTCCGGCCTATTCCTGCAGCGCACACGCCCTCAGAGGTCACGCCCGCCAGCGAGCGTCCCGCGAAAATGATGCGGCCGGCATCCGCTGCGATGGCCCCTGAAATGAGATTGAAACAGGTGGTCTTGCCGGCGCCATTCGGGCCGATGAGCGCGACTATCCCGCCTTCGGGGACCTCGAAGGTAACCTCATTCACCGCCCGGAGACCATGAAAGGATTTGCTCAAGCCCTCCAGTCTCAACAATGGCTCCGGTCGACCGGCCGCCAGGATAACCGGCGTGACAACTGTTGCGAGCGCCGGGAGCGGCTCGTGCGCGTCCGCGGCGCCTGCACGATTGGATTCGGAGTCAAGGCGCAGAGCGCGGCGCAGCCGCGGCCATACACCTTCAGGCATGAACAACACGATGCCTATCAGTACCAGTCCATAGACCAGCGTGCTAAGGCCGCTGAGGGCGAATTTCTCCGCAAGGGTGTTAGTCAATTCTCCCAGCGGAACGACGATCAGTGCGCCCAGTAGCGGGCCGATCAGGGTGCCCAGGCCGCCCACCACCGGACCGACCAGCAGGTTGATGCTCATCGCGAGCGAAAATACCGTGTCGGGATAGAGATTGCCGACAAACAGGACATATGCCGCGCCCCCCACCGCCGTCATGCCGCCGCTCAGAGTAGCGGCAATCACTTTCAGATGGAACGCGCGCACACCGGTGGCACGGGCGGCCTCTTCGTCGGCCTGAATCGAACGCCACAGATAGCCGATACGCCCGCGCAGCAGCCATGTCGACAACAGCAACGCGATCGCATTCATCGCCAGGTACAGGTAGAAGTACACCGTCGTACCGCCGCGCAAGGTCGCCCAGGGATTGTTGTCCGCGGCCAGAGCCGGGAGCACAAAGCCGCTGGACCCACCCACAAAGTCCCAGTTGTCGAACAGAATTCGGAAAAATTCGCCCAACGCGAGGGTCAGTAACGCAAAATAAATTCCCCGCAAGGCAAAGCGGAATCCGACAAAACCGACGACGAGCCCGGCGAGTGCACCGGTTGCGCCGCCGGCCAGCGCGCTTGCCCAGATATTGAACCCGAACTTTGCCGAGAGTATGGCTGTGACGTATCCACCCAGCCCCATGAACAACGCATGTCCCAGCGAAAGCTGGCCGACGAAACCCGTCATGATGTTCCACGACTGGCCGAGATAGGCGTACTGAAGCACCAGGATGGCGATGGACAGCACATAGCCTTTGGCGAACAGCGGAGCGAGTGCCATGGCGGCAAACAGCCCGGCGATGATCGCAATGGACCTTCTATCCGGAGTCATAAAGCGCCCGGTCATGCCGTTACCTCAGGACACATCACGGCGCCCGAATATCCCGTAGGGCCGCAACAGCAGGATCAGGATGAGCAAGCCATAGCTGAACAGGCTTTTGATCGAGGGCTGGGTCAACACTGCGGCCAGACCCTCCGAAACCCCGATGAGCAGGCCACCGAGCAGTGCGCCGGGGAAACTGCCCAGTCCCCCAAGTGTCACCACCACGAACGCG
Source organism: Betaproteobacteria bacterium (assembly GCA_009693435.1). The sequence continues at coordinate 24,771 of SHXF01000049.1, forward strand.
AGCAGGGTAAATTCGTTGCCCAGGAAAGGATGCGTATCGAACAGCGCAGCGATCAGCGCCCCCGCGGCTCCGGCGCATGCAGCGCCGATTCCCGCCGTTACGGCAAACACGCGGTCGATGCGGATGCCGACAATCTCCGCGCCGGTGTGGTTCGACGCGCAGGCGCGGATGGATTTTCCCAGGCGCGAATAACGCAGGAACAGCCAGAGCGCCGCCATCAAGACCAGCGCCGCTCCTCCGGCCTGCGTCTTTGCGCCGTCCAGCCGAACGCCGACGAATTCATACACGCTGAACGAGCCACCCGAGAGGATGCTGCGCCCGTTCGGACCGAACAGAATTGCCTGGAGTCCGGTGATCGCCAGCGCCAGCCCGATATAGAGCAGGAACTGGACGTGCAGGGGTTCGCGCAACACCCGAGCTACCAGAAATTGCTGCATCAAGTACCCGAACACAAACAGCAGGGCCGCGGCTATCGGCGCCGACACCAGAGGAGGCAGTCCGAACAGTTCGAAACACCAGTAACCGATGTACATGCCGATCACGACTGTTTCGCCGTGAGCGATGTTGACCACGCGCATGACGCCAAACACCAGCGTCAGCCCCGTGGCGATCAACGCATAAACGCAGCCGACGAGAACGCCGCTGACTATGACATCGAGATAAAGCTGCATGCGATATAAAGTTGAGAATGCGCAGGTGTTGCACCCGGCGCCGCCCCTGCCTGTCGGGCGCTAGATCGCTGTTCCGCCAATCATCGATCGCGCCATTTCGGGACCGGGAATACCGGTTTCGATTCGGCGATATTGGCGGGCAGAACGACGTTGGGCTCGCCATTCCGGTTTTGCAGCATGAGGCTGCCGATGTTGATGCTGTGCCCCTTCTCGTTGAACTGGATCGGTCCGCCGTAAATGACGTGGTCCTTGATATTCGTTGCTCTCAGTGCTTCGGCCAATGCCGCCGAACTGTTCGAGCGGGCACGGCGGAAAGCGTCGGCTACTATCAGCGCAGCGTCATAGCCGAATCCGACGTTCAATTCGAAACGGAGTCCCGGATGCATTTTGGTGAACTCGGGCAATGCTTTTTTCGTCTCGGGGGAGGCCGGGTCGTACCATGGCGTGGACATGAGGTAGTAGTCGCCGTATTTGCCCAGCGCCTTGGTAAATTCGAGTTCGAACGGTCCCGGGCTTCCCGGGCCGATGATTCCCATCGGGTTGAAGTCCTGCTTCACCATTTCGCGCACGATCTGGATCGCGTTGAGCACCCGGGTGACGGGAAGGAGCACATCGGCGCCAATCGATTTCGCCTTGGCGATCTCGACCGACAAGTCACGCGCCCGCGGGTCGTATGAAATCGTTTCGACGATGTCGATCGGCACCTGCAACCGTCCCCACAATGCCTTGATGCCCCCTGCCAGCGACGTGCCGAAGGTGTCATTGATGTGCAGCAGCACGCCGGTCTTGGGTTTGGTCGGGGACTCGGCCACGAGGTCCTTGACCACGCGTATCGCATCGCGCACCAGGCTGGGAGCGTCCGGGAAATTCCGGAACACGTACTTATAGCCCGACTCCGTTATTTGCGCCGCCGCGGAGACCTCCACTACCAGGGGAATCTTGGCGAGTTCAATGGTCTGCAGGGCTGCCATGGTGGCGCCGGAATCCCCTGCGCCTATCAGTATCGTCGCGCCTTCGCTGATCAATTTCTCCGCGCCCACGCGCGCATTCTCCGGAACCGACTTGGTGTCGAAAAACATCAATTCCATCTTCTGGCCGTTGATTCCCCCGCCACGGTTGATCAGCGTCTCAAAAAGCCCGAGGCCGCGCCGCACCGATTGCCCTTGGTCGGCGAGGTGACCGCTATGCGGTCCGAGGCAGCCCACCTTCAGGGTGGTTGCCTGTGCCTTCACGTGGCGCAGCGGGGTGGCGGACAGTGCTGCGGCAGCAGCGCCACCCGCAATTATTTTCCGCCGCGAAATGGAAATCCGACTCGCTGACTTCGGGATGGCTGATGCCTTTGACATGGCTGATGCTCCTCGTGGCTGATGCATTGATAATGATTTCGCTCTGGCTGGCTGCTGCTGGCTTATTTTCGGAGAAGATCCGGCTGAATCCATACGCTGCCGTCTCGAACTTGCACCTTGAAAGTACGTACGGGCTGCTTGCAGGGAAGCGCTACCGCTTTTCCCGTCTTGACATCGAACGCGCCGCCGTGCAGCGGGCAGAGAATCTTGCCGTCGTCGAACCAGCCTTCCGACAAGGAAGCGAGCGCGTGCGTGCAGCCGTCCTCGAGCACGTAGTGCGTGCCTTCGTGGTTGCAAACGAGAAACGGCTCGTGGCCCGGAATATCGACCTTCATCATCTGGCCTTCGTCCAGGTCTTCCGCGCCGCACAGCCGCACGCCGCCCGTTGCGGCAGGCTCAGTCGCAGCCTCAGTCGCAACTGCGGCGGGTTGCGGCGTGCCGACGCGCATCGCGATTCCTCCCATGCCTGTCAGCCATTCCGGCACCCCTTCGTAATAGATTTTGTCCCCCCGGGCTCCAGGCACGGCGCCGGCCATGCAGATCCAGTTGAGCACTTCCAGGCCGCCATTACCGCCGGCATCGAGCATGTCCTGCGCGGTCATACCGGCCAGTTCAGCGCCGCGTCCGGTCACTATCGTGTCCATGATGCCGTGGTCCCAGTCGCTGTCGACCTGGCCTTCGCGTGCCATGCAGATCCAGTGCGACAACCCCCCTGTACCGAGGATCGCCACGCGTTCGTCCGCCGGACGCCCCTCGGCGATGTAGCGGCCCAGCAAGCCACCCAGCGCCCATGCGCGCCGCGGCGAAGGGACGGGCCGCATCGCGGCGTTGATATAAAGCAAAACCACCGGGATGCGTCCCTGGGGATTCACGATCGCATTGGGTATCGCAACGCCATGATCAGGCCGTAGTTCCTCTGCCTTGGCAAGATCGAAGCCGTTCTCCCACGCAAACTCGAGGAAACCCTCGGCAAACGCCCTATGCCCGGGAAAACGGGTTTTCGGAATATCCATGTCGCCCCAGGGTTCGTACTCGTTCGCCACCCCCAGTATGAAAGGAACCTGAAGTTCCAGATTGAAATTCATCAGATGATCGCTGGATATGATCACCAATACATCCGGTGTTGGCGCGCGAACCCTGCGCCCGATCTCCTTCATGCCTTCCAGGATCCGCTGCGCCTGCGCTTCAATTCCCTCCGCCGCCATGAGCACATGCGAGGTGGCGAATGCGCCTGCAATCATTCCCATGTCGGCGGCTGCCTTTTCACAGATTGTCCAGGTACCAGCGAAAGGAACTCGGTTTCACCGGCGAGCGGCCGGTGGCCATTAGAAACTTGAATTGCATGCTGGGGTGAACGCCAATGCGGTCGAGCGCTTCCCGGGTTCCCTCGCGTAGCGCGGTACGTTCGCCCTCAGGAACGCCGAACTCCTCGAATAACGGAGTGGGGTCGGAGAGGAACTTCCCGCGCTTTCCTGGATTGCCCATCAGCGCGTCTATCATGCGGTGAACGCGTAGCGGTGGCGGCCGCAGCACGGGCGGGACGCCTTACCTGTCGCCGAGCAGAAAGCGGGTGGTTTCGGCGCAGAAATCCGCCGAATTCTCGATCATGACCCAGTGTCCGCAGTGCGGCACGATGTAGCCCCAGGAATTGTCCAGCAGTTCGAGAAACTTCCATGCGCGCGCGAGGGTGGAGATCTGGTCTTCTTTTCCATTAACTACCAGAGTGCGGGTTTTCACCGCCCGCACCGCGTCTTCCGCATAAATCAAGCCGCCGCGTTTGGTTTCCTCGTTGATCGCAATCAGTGCCGCTCGTGTCGGCGGGTCGATCGAAAGTTGGTGCCGGTAACGAATGATCTCGTCGTCGACCTTGAAACGCGAACCGGTGAGCGCCTTGACGAGGCGGCGCATTCCTTCCTCCGTAAAATCGTACTCCACGATCGCCTTGAGCGCCGGCGACGGTTGGTCGGAGACCTTGATCCCGGCGCTGCCCATCAGCACCAGATTGGCAACGAGTTCCGGGCGCATCATTGCCACACCCAATGCCGTGCCGCCTCCCATGGAGTTGCCCATGATGGACACCGGTTCCGAAGCAATGGCCTGAACGAATCCTGCAATATGCTCGTTGCGATTTTTCTGGGTGTACGCATAACCGTTCGGATCGGGCTTGTCAGTCTTGCCGAAACCGACCATGTCGACTGCGATCCCCCGAAACTGCCTGGCATAGGTCGGCAGGCAGGATTTCCAGTTGCCGTAGGCGTCGGCGCCCGACCCTCCGCCGTGGATAAGGATCAGCACCGGGCCGCTGCCCGCCTCCAGGTAGTGTGTGCGGATCCCGTCGACGACGACAAACTTGCTCTCGATTTCGCTCATTTCGATCCTTCGCGTGGAATTGCGCGCGTCAGCGCAGGTGTTCCGGACGCTGTATGCCGCGGTTCAGCCGGCTCGCAAGTTCTCGCCAGACCAGGATCACGTTGTCCGGTTCGCACAGCATTTCATCAATCCAGCCGTAATCGTCGGCATAAAAGGGCTCCGTGGCCTCTCGCGCCCATACGTCGTCATTGTTGAAGCCATCCAGCGCGACGACTTTCCACTTGCTCTCGAACTCGTTCGCCCACTTGCCGGCCTCGTCCTCGGAGTTCACGCGCGCGCCCAAGGTCTGGAAGTACAAATGCGATTTTTCGTCGATGGGCACGTACCACTCGAACTGGGTCAGCCCCACGGCAGGGAAGGAATCCACCTTCAGCGCGCCGGGAAGCCACATGGACGTCGCGGATGCTGCGGATGTCGTCTTGAGCGCAGTCCTCACGCCCTTGACGGTGAACTTGTCGTCGATGTTTGCCTCCCATACGGGAGTGTGATGCTTGAACTCGTCGATGACGCCCTTGGGTCCTTCCGGGACTTCTACCGTTTCTATTTTGTCGTCGGTCGGTATGTGTCCGAGGGGAAAATTCATTTCGCGAAAGTGTCGCAGCATCGTGTCGCGGTGGATATAGATGTGCAGCGAATCGAAGCCGTTTTCCGCGCCCAGCCGCCAGTTCGAATTCACCACGCGATGTTTCCCGTGGACTGCCATGTCGCTGTCGAGAAAGGTGGGCGGCACATCCTGCGAAAGCGGCGGCGGATCGCTGTCCGCATCGCAATCGCCGATGAACACGAAGACGACGCCTTTTGCCTCCTGCACCGGGAAAGTCACCAGGCGCCGCCGGTTCACCAGCTTACTGTTCGGTACAGCAAGAATATTGCAGAGCTCGCCCGTCTGGAAACGATACGTATAACCGTGATACCAGCAGGTCACGGTATCTTTCGTGTAACACTCCAGTTTCCGGGAAAACGCCACACCCCGGTGCAGGCAACGGTCGCGAATAGCATAGATCCTGCCTTCTATCCGTTTGAGCAGCAGGTTCTCGCCGAGAAGTTTGACAGTAATGGTCTGCCCTTCCACGATCTCCCCTGACAGACGGATCGGATACCAGTGATTGCGAAATCCGAGCTTCGCCTCCACGTATCCACGCCAGCCCTTAATGCGCTCTAATACATCTTCACGTACAAACGCATCCGTCGCCATATCTTCCCCCGCACTGGTCGCTGCCCGCCCAGCGGGCGGTCGGAGAACTATACGCAGGGCTTGCCGTCTGCGTCAACCGATTGTAGACACCGATTGTCCGACACAATCGTCAGGCGTTGTTCATAGATAGTTGATCCTGTTGTGCAAATTGCCAACGAGTAAGTATCGGTAGCGGAATTCGAGGCCTGAGATTATGCGCAACCCCGAGGGAAAATCAGCCCGTCATGCCCGAATGCCAGGGACGGTAACCGGATTCCGGATACCGCGATGATGAACAAGCCTGGCGTCGGCGGTGGTCCGCTTCAGTTTCCCGCAGTCGAGCCACTGACGATAGGCATCATCGGTTTTGGCGCAATCGGCAGCGCTGTGGCGCACGCCATTTCATGTGGCGATGCAGGCCATACCCGCCTGGCCGCCGTTCTGTGCCGTCACCCGGATACGCACGGCGACGCCTGGCGACACTTGAACGATTCGTCTGCAGCCATCCTGACCGCTAATTTCAGCGAATTCCTTCGCGCTGCGCCGGATCTCGTCATCGAAGCCGCGGGACAGGATGCATTGAGGAAATACGCGCGTGGCGTACTCCAGGCCGGTGCGGATCTTCTGGCAACGAGCATCGGTGCTTTCACTGACGAAATTTTTCTGGCGTCGCTGGCCGCATGCGCCGCTAGTGCGGGCGGGCGGTTGCTGCTTGCATCGGGTGCGCTTCCGGGCGTTGAATGGATGCAGTCAGCGGCACTGGCGGGAAGCTGCTCGGCCTCGATTACGCAATCGAAACCGGTTGCATCATGGCGTGGAACGCCGGCGTCCGATTTCGTTGACCTGGATCGCCTGGCTGGGCCTGCATGCTTCTTCGAAGGAACCGCGCGCGCTGCGGCGCAGCGCTTTCCGAAGAGCAGCAACATCACCGCCATGCTCGCACTCGTTACTGCGGGGCTGGATGCGACCAATGTCCGGCTAGTGGCAGATCCAGTGTCTACCGGGATGCGCACGCTGATTGACTTTGCCAGCCCCGCGGGACGGGTAAGAATAGAATGGCACGGGGTGCCGTCTGCCCTCAATCCCAGTACCAGTGCGGATGTCCCGCTCAATATCGTCAGGACACTGCGAAATCTCACCAGTGCGGTTGCTTTCGGGCCTTAAGCAACAGAGCAACCGTATTCAGGGAGGACGCGTGCAGGCGGTACGGCAGAGGCTGTGCAGCGGCGCGAACGCGATAATATTCGGGCGATGGAACACGAACCGGAACGTGCTACAAGCAAGGATGCCAGGCTTTCCATAGCTGTAGTCGGGGCAGGCATGGGGGGGCTCACCGTCGCCGGCATACTGCTCCGATCCGGCCACGACGTAACCGTGTACGAGCAAGCCAGGGCCTTTTCGGCTGTCGGCGCGGGCATACAGCTGACGGCGAATGCAAACCGCGCGCTTCGCCCACTGGGCCTGGTCGACCGATTGCGCCGTGTCAGTTTTTTCGCGGACGCTGCCTACAACCGCGAGTGGGATAGCGGCAGGATTACGAATATCCTTCCCCTGGGAAAGGCTCTCGAAGAGCGCTACGGCGAACCGGACCTGATGATGCATCGCGGAGCATTGCATGCAGCGTTGCTGTCGCTGGTTCCGGAATCGTGCCTGCGGCTCGAAAAAAAGCTTGTAGGACTGGACCGCCGTGAATCAATGTTTACGCTCCGTTTCGCGGACGGCAGTTCAGCCACTGCCGATGCGGTGATAGGCGCTGACGGCATACATTCGGCGGTCCGCGAAATTCTCTTTGGCCCGGAAAAGCCCCGCTTCATCGGCAGGGTCGCTTATCGCACGACGTATCCCGCCTCAATCCTCGATGGCGCGGCAATTGACGGACGCTGCAAGTGGTGGGGGCCGGACTCTCACATCGTTCACTACTACACGACGAACACCCGCGATGAGGTGTATTTCATTGCTGTGACTCCGGAACCGGATTTCGAGGTCGAGTCCTGGTCCGCCAGGGGTGACCGCGACAGGCTGCTGGAGGCATACGCGGGGTATCACCCCACTGCCCTGCGCATCCTTGGCGCGAGTCCCGAAATACGCAAGTGGGCGCTCGTCGAGCGTGAACCGATGAAGGCATGGGGCGAAGAGAGGATTGTGCTGCTTGGCGATGCCTGTCATCCGATGATGCCTTTCATGGCGCAAGGCGCGGCATCGGCAATAGAGGACGCCGTGGTTCTGGCACGTTGCCTCCAGGGAATGGATGCGGATGGCGTAGCGACGGCTTTCCGGCGCTACCAATCCAATCGCAGGGAGCGCACGGCACGGATCCAACTCACCAACCGGCAAAATACCTGGTTAAAGCAGAAGACCGACACCGACTGGGTGTACGAGTACGATGCCTGGAATGTTGCGCTCGGCGACTGATATGCCGGACCTGCGGAAATGGCAGTGAGCGCCATTTCGAAGTGCCGGCAGGTTTGGAAGTCGGAAGTCACAGCACCACAGCACAAGGGGATTTAGACATGCGGGACATCAAAGTTTCGATCGCCGGATACATTGCCGGACTTGCTCTGTTTGCCTGCGCAACCACGTTGGCAACTGCGGCTGATTTCCCTTCCAGGCAGGTGCGCATCGTCGTGCCGTTTCCGCCAGGCAGCGGCACGGACGTAATCACGCGCCTGGTCGCCGACCGGCTGGCGCGTAAATGGGCCCAACCGGTGGTGGTCGACAATCGGCCGGGAGCGGCTTCGATCATTGGTTCGGAGATCGTCGCCAGAGCGCTGCCGGACGGCTATACCCTGCTCATGACGCTGAGCAACCACGCGAGCAATCCCAGGCTCTACGCCAAGCTGCCATACGATACGGAGCGCGATTTTCAGCCGGTCACGCAGGTCGGCGCCTCGCCGATGCTGATGCTGGTCAATCCGGCGCTGAATGTGAACTCGGTCGGGGAACTGATCGCACTTTCGAAGCGC
>SHXF01000050.1 GCA_009693435.1 Betaproteobacteria bacterium
TGCACCAGAGTCCCCTCGAACAATTCTCCGCTTTCGCTTGTCATCTCGATTCCATCTCGCGTTGTCATAGCTCTCTTAACGTACCAGCGCTCTAACCGTGGACCAGGTAGTACGGATATTTTTATAATTTTTCACAGGCTCTGAGTCAATACAATAACTCGCTTGGTTTAAGCTGCACATTCGACTTCACTTGCAGCTGGACGGCGCTGCCCCGGTTTTGCCCTGCTTTGCCCTGCTTTGGTCTTTGCTGTTGCTTTTGATTTTGCCTTTGCGGAGGAGGAACCCCCTGTGGAGCGTAGCGAAACAGGGGGTTCCTCCACCGCGCCGTCGTCCGTCCATACTGATGACCACCCCTTCGCGCTTGAGTACGCCGGTGAACGCCTCGCTGGTGAACTGCGATCCCTGATCGCTGTTGAAGATCTCCGGCTTGCCGTGGGTGTGCAATGCCTCCTCCAGGCAATCCACACAGAACACCGACTTCATGCTGTTGCTGATGCGCCAACTGAGCACGCAACGCGAGTACCAGTCGAGGATCGCCACCAGGTACGCGAATCCATGTGCCAGTCGGATGTAGGTGATGTCAGTGCTCCAGACCTGATTGGGCCTGACCACCTTGGACCTGACCACCTTGGGCCTGACCACCGGGACGCCACGGAGCAGGTACGGATAGACCTTGTGTTCAGGGTGTGCACCGCTGGTGTTGGGCCCCGACCATGCCAGCCAGCCCCATCTGGCGCATCAGGCGTTGTGCCCGCTTGCGATTGACGCTGTGCCCGCCACGCCAAGGAATATCACCATCCTGCGGCTCCCATAGAACGGATGCCGGGTGTATTCCTCGTCGATCAGCCCACTGAGGAGCAGATCGGTTTCATCGACCTGCACGGGCATCTTGTGGGCATAGACCGTGGCTCGCGATACCCCTGCCAGAACACATTGCCGGATCACCGCCACCCTATCGCCTGAGTCTATCCACCCTTGCCGGGTCATGGCAGGCTGATCCCGGACTTTTTTTGAGCCAGTCCAGTTCCACCTTGAGCTTGCCAATCTCGCTGTAGAGCACCTCCGGCTCCCGGTGCGCGGCAATCATCGGCTTGGGGCCGCGCTTTCCTTCAAACAGTGTTTTGGCTTGCTCCTGAATCTCCTTCTTCCACTGCCCGATCTGCACTGGATGAACACCGTACTGCTGCCCAATCTCGTTGATCGTCTTCGCCCCTCGCAAGGCCTCCAGACCGACCTTCGCCTTGAACTCCGGCGTGTGGACCTTCCGCTTCTTTGAATCACCCATTTCTTCTAACCCTTCTTGACAGCGCACAGCTTAAAGTGCTGTCTTCAAAACGGGGACCACTTTATTCGCCTCGAAGATCCGCAACGATCCCGCCTGGCGGTATCTGGAACTCAAGACCGGCCACGACGCGATGATTATCGATCCGCCAGGCACGGCAAATATTCTGATCGAATGCGCTTAGGAAGATCGTACAGGGCGCATACCTGCTTCGGCAGAGACGCGATGAACCGGCGCGCTTGCGGCCCGTGTTCAATACGACCTTTCGATTTACTAAAAGGCGGTTGACTAAAAAAAGGCCTGCAAATGCAGGCCTGGGAATTGTGAAGTAAAAGCAATCAGGTTACTGCACCTTCCAGCACTCTTTTCGCTTCCTTCGCAACACCTTCAGGATCATTTGATATTAGATTGAGCAACAGACATACCGCCGAATCCGGTTTGCGACGGCCTTGTTCCCAATTTTTCAACGTCGCAAGCGGAATACCAAAAACCCTGGAAAAGTCTTCCTGGCTTAAGCCTGTTTTCTCGCGTATTTTTTTAACATCTGTTTTTAATTCCGCGTGCTGCCTTCTTGCAACTGCATCCCTATTGCCTCCCACGATTAAATTTTGTGTTTGGACTCTCAAAGGTTCCTTCTTATAAAAAGGATTAATGACAAGCGCTTGACACAATAACGCGCGCCCTCCGTGAAAATCTCCAATCAATAAACCATTTACCCTGGCGGACTCTCTCTTTTCAATGCTGCATGTATCCATGCCAATGACTGAAAAATCGCCATTTTTCACCTCCGTGTTTAAGTGATGTTGAACAACAGTCCTCCCCCCCTTCCAATTGGCCCAGACACCCCCAAGACACGATTCCGCGTCTTGGACAAGGTTCGATTTGACGTTACATTTCTCGCATTCATGACCAATAACTCATTTGACAAGCTTGGATCTGAGCAGTGCAAATAAAGACGAGGTGTTGCTTGCAAAGCCCACCTCCTTTGCCTCGCTCAATAATTGCTGAATCACGTCTTCGTCAATTGAAGATTCAATATTTCCAGGTGATGCTATCCGGCGCAAACCCAAAAGAATTACGCCTTTGAAGCTTTTCGGAAATGTATAAAAAAGTCCCATACCGAGAATGGAAATCACGCAACAATATAGATATCCCTCTTTATCAACGCTTTGTCCCTGCAACTCATTGGCCTCAAAAACTTTGGCAATAATGTTGAATTCGCTTGCCGTAACGTTCAATCGCTCCGCATCTGCGTGAAATGACGGTTGGATTTGAAATGGGAATCTGCTAACAAACACCGCGTCGGATTTATCAGACTCATTCTTTGATTTGGACATTCACAAAGTCTCCATCCATGTTGGCTTTCTCGCTGGCATAGGATTTCGATAGATGGAGGTTACTACGCCAATGGCACCTACGTCAATGGCGCCTACGTCGTTGACGTCTGGGTGGGTGACTCAAACCAACAGGAGATAGAGGAAAATAACTAATTGAAATATATGTATTTTATGGATCATAGCGGCAACCGAATCGCTCATTCCTTCCAGACTTCAGCAGATAGCGGCAGCTCGTTGAGTTCAGCACGCGCCTCGCGTCAGACGGGGTAATTCTGCCCGAGGATGTCCATGAAGCGCTCGCTGTGCGTCGGCTCAAGCAGGTGAACCATTTCGTGAACGATCACATATTCGAGAAGGTCTTTCGGTTTTTTCACGAGTTCCGTATTGAGGCGGATGTGTCCCGCCCTGTGATTGCAGCTTCCCCACTTGATCTTCATCCTTTGCAGGAAGTACCCGGACATTTTCACTCTAAGTTCTGGCTCCCATTTTTTAATGCCTCGTCGGCGGAATCTATGGGGGGTTTCCGGATTTTTGTAGGGAATCACCTCGGCTCGAAGGTTATCCACGGGGGTGCCGCCCGCCCCTCTTAGGCCGATGATGGCTACGATTATCATCAGCTCTATGAGGGTAAAACCTTTCTGGATTGCCTTGATGTCCGCTCCCCGAAAATAGTCGGTCTGGGAATCCAAACGGTCCAGACGGGAAAATACAGCGGTTTCGGATTTGGCCTGAATACCCAATTCCGGGTAATTTGGCGGATTGCGTGCCAAATTTCCCAGGCAAGCGTACCCCTCACAGCGCTCAACCGGACGCGGCTTTGGCGGGCTTGCCCTTTCTCGGCCTCATTCGGACGTCCGCTGTCGAGCGAATCGGGATTGAAGCTCGGATGACCGGTTCGGAACCCCGCACGCGCCAACGCCGGCCCGCCGCACCCGAAGAATTCATTGCCGTCCCGGTTATCATTCCCGCATTCAATCGAGTCCAACACAGGAGCACACCATGATCGTCGAACGTATCTGGACTGGTAACGCCTATCGCAACTTCAATTATCTGATCGCCTGCCCCGATACCGGCGAGGCGCTGGCCATCGATCCTCTGGATCATGAAAAATGCCTGGCGGCAGCAAAAGCAAAAGGCTGGCAGATCACCCAGATCCTCAATACCCACGAGCACCGCGACCACACCGGCGGCAACGACGCAATGGTCGCGGCCACCGGCGCCAAGGTGATTGCCCATCACCGCGCCGGCGCGAAGATTCCCGGCCTGGACCGGGGTGTGCAGGCGGGCGATGTGATCAAGGTCGGCAAGCGGGTCGAGCTCGAATGCATGGACACGCCCGGCCACACCATGTGCCACATCTGCCTGCGCTCGCGCAGCGACATGAAGGCCTTGTTCTGCGGCGACACCTTGTTCAACGCCGGCGCCGGGAATTGCCACAACGGCGGGCATCCCGAAGAACTCTACGCTACCTTCGTCGAGCAACTCGCCCAACTGCCGGAAGACACCAGGATCTACCCCGGTCACGATTACATCGAGAACAACCTCAAATTCACCCTGAACCGCGAGCCGGACAACGCCGCTGCCCAGGCGCTGCTGCCCAAGGTGGCGGATCACGATCCGGCGAACTCAGTCGTCACCACGCTCAAGGAAGAAAGACAGTTCAACACGTTTTTCCGCCTGACCAATCCGAGCGTGATCGCCAGGCTGCGCGAAAGTTTTCCCGAGCTGCCGGAGCATCCGGATGCGAAGACGGTGTTCCTCAAGCTGCGGGAGCTGCGCAACAAGTGGTGAGCGGCCGCGCATCTGCAGCGCGAATGGCGCGCCGGAGCGACAGGCCGGGCACTCGCATGAGTGACGCGCCCGTCGAACCCGATCTGAGCGCGCCGCGCAAGGTGGTTTGCCTCGAAACCTACTGGGGCGATCACAGCGAGCGGCTGTTCCAGAACACCTCGGTGCGCCCGTTCCTCGAAGCACTGGGCTCGCAGCTCTATCCGCCGCTGCGCATCGCGCATCGCTTCGTCGAATCCGCGGCGCATCTGGCGAACTACACCGCCGCGCCGGAAGGGTTGTTGTGGCGGGACCCCGACGTGTTCGATGCGCCGGTGTTCTACCTGTCGTTTCACGGTTCCCCGGGCGCACTGCGCAGCACCCTGGAGCGGGTCGAGGCCGACGCCCTGTGCCGCGCCTTCGCCGGCTGGGGTACAAAATATCCCAATCTTGTTTACTTCGGCGCCTGCAGCATCTTTGCCGGACCCGCCGGGCGGCAATTCGCGCACGACTTTCTCGCTGCCTCGGGCTGTCGCGCGATTCTCGGCTACGCCACCGACATGGACTGGATGGACAGCATGCTCACCGACCTCCTGTTCCTGCGCCGCTTCTTCCGCAACGACGCACCCTGGGAGAACATTGCGGAGATTCACAAGAGCGTGCTGGCTGAATTCTCACCCGCGCGCCGGCTGAAATTCCGCCTGTATCAAGCGACGGAATCCGCATGAAACTGACTCTGCTGGTCGCGATCGGCGGCGGGCTGGGCGCCATGGCGCGCTACCTGTTGGGCGGCTGGGTGACGCAGCACACGCTCGACTGGAAATTTCCCGCCGGCACATTTCTCGTCAATGTGATCGGCTGCCTCGCAGCCGGCATCCTCGCCGGGCTGGCCGAACGCCAGCTCATCGTGTCGTCGGAGGCGCGCGTGTTCCTGTTCACCGGCATTCTCGGCGGCTTCACCACCTTTTCGGCGTTCGGCCTGGAGACGACGCTGCTGTTGCGGCGCGGTGAATTCTGGGCAGCCGGGTTGAATGTGCTGCTGAGCGTGCTGTGCGGCGTGTTCGTGTTGTGGCTGGCGCTGCGTCTGACGACCTTGCCCAACCGTTGATACGGCCGCGCGACTGCTACTCCGACTTCACCCCGGCGTTGCGCACGATGTCGCGCCACTTCGCATCGTCGGAGATGATGCGCTTCTGGAATTCTTCGGCCGATTCTTTCATCGGCAGCGCGCCGGCGGCGGCGAATCGCTGCACCACAGTCGGGTTGTCGAAGATGCGGCCGATGTGGCTGTTGAGGATCTGTATCGCCTCGCGCGGCGTGCCCTTGGGCGCCTGTACGCCGAACCAGTTGGTGACGTCGTACCCGGCGAGGCCGGCTTCATCGAAGGTGGGCACGGCCGGCAATGCAGCGAGGCGCTGTTTCGAAGCCACTGCCAATACACGCACCTGACCGGCCTGCAACTGCGCCTGGATCGAACCGATGCCGAGCATCGCCAACTGGATGCGTCCCGCGGCCAGGTCCACCGCCGCCGGGCCGCCGCCCTTGTAGGGAACGTGAACCATCTTGGCGCCGGTGAGATGGCTGAGCAGGTCGCCCGCAAGGTGCGGCATGGTGCCGGTGCCCGCGGAGCCGTAATTGACCGCACCCGGATTCGCCTTGGCGTAGTCTATGAATTCCAGCAACGTCTTCACCGGCAGCGTGTCGGCGATCGCGACCAGGGTCGGCACTTCACCCACTGGCGCCACACCCACGAGATCGGTGGTCGGATCGAACGGCAGATCCTTCTGTATCCAGCGCACGATGGAGGCATTGCCGACGTTGACGATCACCAGCGTGTAGCCGTCGGCCGGCGACTTGGCGACATAAGCCACGCCGATGTTGCCGCCCGCGCCCGGCCGGTTCTCCACGATCATCGGCTGGCCGATGGTGCGCACGATCTGCTCGGCCATGATGCGCGCCATGATGTCGGTGACACCGCCGGCGGCGGCGGTGACAATCATGCGTAGGGGTTTGTTGGGAAAGCCCGGCGCCTGCGCGAAAGCCGACCCGCACAGAAGGAGGAACGCGGCCGGCAAGGCAGCCAGCACCTGCAGTCGAAACCCTGATCGAAATCCTGATCGAAAATGCGGCAGACAATTCGGGCGCATGACGGTGTTTCCTCTCCGGTGGGCGACAGCGCGGCGTGCGAGAAACCGCGCGACATCTTTGAATATACCGCGACCCGGCCAATTCCGATGAGGTTTGCGGCTCATGGAAATTCGGGACAAGAGATTGCCGCGATCGAACGGCCGCAGCGCGACCTATCGTCGCGCCGGCAAAGGTGATTCAATGTCGGCCTGACACCGCACCGGGGCGAATGACGGCCCGCCGGCCATGACCGCAGCCGCGGCGCGACACTGCGCTGGTTTACCTTCCCGGTGTACCTCCCCGGTGTGCCTCGCCGGAGTACCTCGCCGGTGTGCCACGCCGGTGTGCCACGCCGGTGTGCCACGCCGGTGTGCCGCTGCGGCGTGCAACGTGCAGAGACAGGAAATGACAATGAGTCCGATTGGAATGAAACTAGCGCGCCTGTGCGTGTTCTGCGGCGCCAGTCCGGGAAAAAATCCGCTCTACGTGGAAAGCGCGCGCCGCATGGGCGCCCTGCTCGCCGAGCACGGCATCGCGCTGGTGTTCGGTGGCGGGCAGGTCGGCATGATGGGCGCGGTGGCCGAAGGCGCGCTGGCCGCGGGTGGCCACGTCATCGGCGTGATTCCCGAGGCACTGCTGAAAAAGGAAGTTGCGTTTCCGAAGTTCAAGCTCCCCGAGCAGCATGTGGTGCGCTCCATGCACGAGAGAAAGCAGATGATGGCCGATCTGTCGGACGGCTTCATCGCGCTGCCGGGCGGCTACGGCACCTTCGAGGAATTCTGCGAGATGACCACCTGGTCGCAGCTCGGCATACACCGCAAGCCGTGCGCCCTGCTCAATCTCGACGGCTACTACGACGGGCTGCTGACCCTGCTCGACCGGGGGGTCAGCGAGGGCATGATCAGGCCGGCATACCGGCCGCTGGTGCTGGCGGACGATGATCCGGAGCGGTTGCTCGCGCGCATGGCCGAATGGACACCGCCGCAAGGCGACATCGTGCTCGACTGGAAGAACAGCTGAGGGCGCATTAAAGCGAACGTGGCCGGCCGGACAACCGGTCGTCGCATAAAGGAATTGCCGTGGAGAAAGCAACTGCAACCGCCATCGAAACCGCGCGCGCGGTAGTCTATCCGTGGCAGATGGACCACGTCGGCCACATGAACGTGCAGTTCTACACCGCCCGCTTCGACGAAGCGAGCTGGCACTTCCTCGCCGGCTTCGGCATGAACGCGACTTACCTGCGCGAACAGCAGCGCGGCATGGGCGCGGTGGAGCAGCGCACCTCGTACAAACGCGAACTGCTGCCCGGCACGCTGCTACGCATCACCTCGGAATTGCTGGAGGCGCGCGCGCGCGTGGTGCGCTTCCTGCACCGCATGTACGACGCGGACAACGGCGAAGAGGTGGCGACCACCGAACTCACCGCGGTGCACATGGATACCGCGGCGCGTCGCGCCGTGCCCTTTCCGGATGCGATCAGGGCGCGCCTGGCTGCCGCGGTGCTGCCGCAACAAGGACCCTCGCTGGACGGACCCTCAGCGGACAGCATCGCCGCGGTGGACGCCGCCTTCACCAGCCGGCGCTCGCTGCGGCGTTTTCTGCCGACACCGGTGCCGCGCGCGATGATAGAGGAGATTCTCGCGGTGGCAGGCCGCGCGCCCAGCGGCACCAATACCCAGCCCTGGCAGGTGCAGGTGATTGCCGGCGCGGTCCGGGAGAATCTGAGCCGCGCCATCATCGATGCTGCCCGTCATCATCGGGACGAACACCACGAGGAGTATCAGTACTATCCGGTGAAATGGATAGAACCCTACCTCGCGCGCCGCCGCAAGGTGGGCTGGGATCTGTACGGGCTGCTCGGCATCGCCAAGGGCGACCGGGCCGGCATGAGCGCGCACTTTGAGCGCAACTACCTGTTCTTCGATGCGCCGGTCGGGTTGATCTTCACCATAGACCGCGTCATGGAGCGCGGCAGCTGGCTGGACTACGGCATGTTTCTGCAGAGCGTCATGGTGGCGGCGCGCGCGCGCGGCCTGGACACCTGTCCGCAGGCGGCATTCTGCAGCTTCCACAAGGTGATCGCGGCGCAACTGCAGCTGGCGCCGGAACAGCAGGTGGTGTGCGGCATGTCGCTCGGCTACGCCGACCCTGAAGCGCCGGAGAATACGCTGCATACAGTGCGCGAACCGGTGGCTTCGTTCGCGCGCTTCAGCGGATTCGGGTGATCTGTTTTCCACGGATAATGCGGCCATGACCACGCTCAAGTCCGCCATCAAAACGCGCTCCGCGGAATTCTCCGCGAACGCCGCAGCGATGCGCGCGCTGACCGCCGACCTGCGCGACAAGATCGCCAGCGTGTCGCAAGGCGGCGACGCGGCCTCGCGCGAGCGGCACACGGCGCGCGGCAAGCTGCTGCCGCGCGATCGGGTGCGATTGCTGCTCGATCCGGGTTCGCCGTTTCTCGAACTCTCGCAGCTGGCGGCCTATGGCATGTATCAGGACGCGGCGCCGGGCGCGGGCATCATCACCGGCATCGGCCGTGTGTCGGGCCAGGAATGCCTGGTGGTGGCGAACGACGCCACGGTGAAGGGCGGCACCTACTTCCCGATGACGGTGAAAAAACACGTGCGTGCCCAGGAGATCGCCTGGCAGAACCGCCTGCCCTGCCTGTACCTGGTCGATTCGGGCGGCGCCAACCTGCCGACCTGGGACGAGGTGTTTCCGGACCGCGATCACTTCGGCCGCATTTTCTACAACCAGGCCAACATGTCGGCGGCGGGCATCCCGCAGATCGCGGTGGTGATGGGCTCGTGCACCGCGGGCGGCGCCTACGTGCCGGCCATGTCCGATGAAACCGTGATCGTGCGCGGCCAGGGGACGATCTTCCTTGCCGGACCGCCGCTGGTGAAAGCGGCCACCGGCGAGGTCGTCACACCGGAAGAACTGGGCGGCGCCGACGTGCACACCCGCCAGTCCGGCGTCGCCGACCATTACGCGCACAACGACGGCCATGCGCTCGCCATCGCGCGCAGCATCGTCGCCCATTTCAACCGCGTGAAACAGGTGACGATGGCGCTGCGCGAGCCGGTCGCGCCTGCCTATGCCGCGGAGGAACTGCACGGCGTCATCCCCGCCGACACACGCAAGCCCTACGATGTGCGCGAGGTGATTGCGCGCATCGTCGACGCCAGCGACCTGGATGAATTCAAGCAGAACTACGGCACTACGGTGGTGACGGGCTTTGCCCGCATCCACGGCTATCCGATGGGCATCATCGCCAACAACGGCATCCTGTATTCGGAATCGGCGCAGAAGGCGGCGCACTTCATCGAGCTCGCCTGCCAGCGCGGCATCCCGCTTCTTTTCCTGCAGAACATCACCGGCTTCATGGTCGGAAAAAAGTACGAGGCAAGCGGCATCGCCCGCGACGGCGCCAAGATGGTCACCGCGGTGTCCTGCGCCAAGGTGCCGAAATTCACCGTCATCATCGGCGGCTCCTACGGCGCCGGCAATTACGGCATGTGCGGGCGCGCCTACGGCCCGCGCTTCCTGTGGATGTGGCCGAATGCGCGCATCTCGGTGATGGGCGGCCAGCAGGCCGCCGCGGTGCTCGCCACGGTGAAGCGCGACGGCATCGAGGGCAAGGGCGGCAGCTGGAGTCCCGATGAGGAAGAAGCATTCAAGCAGCCCATCCTCGAGCAGTATGACCGCCAGGGCCATCCGTATTACGCATCCGCGCGATTGTGGGACGACGGCGTGATCGCGCCCGAGGACACGCGCCGGGTGCTGGGCCTGGCACTGTCGGCCGCGCTCAACGCGCCCATCGAAGAATCGAAGTTCGGCGTGTTCCGGATGTGATGCGGGATGATGTCATGAACCGGACGTTCAGGCGTCTCAGGACCTCCCCTCATCCCCTGCCCTTCTCCCAGAGGGAGAAGGGACTAACCACGAGATCTGCTATGCCTCCAACGCCCCCTGAAAGAGGATCGGCATTGCTTCCCTCTACCTCCGGACCGCGAGCGGTGTTGCTTCCCTTTCCCTCCGGGAGAGGGATTGAGGGTGAGGGAAGCCCCGCGAAGCCCCTCCCCGCATGAACACCCTTTACTTCACCCCCGAACACGACGCGCTGCGCGAACAGGTGTCGCGCTTTGTTGCGCGTGAGAGCCTCAGGACCTCCCCTCATCCCCTGCCCTTCTCCCGGAGGGAGAAGGGAGTAACCACGAGACCTGCTATGCCTCCAACGTCCCCTGAAAGAGGATCGGCATTGCTTCCCTTTCCCTCCGGACCACGAGCGACATTGCTTCCCTTTCCCTCCGGACCACGAGCGGTGTTACTTCCCTCTCCCTCCGAACCGCGAGCGGCATTGCGTCCCTCTCCCTCCGGACCACGGCCGGCATTGCTTCCCTCTCCCTCCGGGAGAGGGATTGAGGGTGAGGGAAGCCCCGCGAAGCCCCTCCCCGCATGAACACCCTTTACTTCACCCCCGAACACGACGCGCTGCGCGAACAGGTGTCGCGCTTTGTCGCGCGTGAGGTGGAGCCGCACGGCGAGCAGTGGGAGGAGCAGGGCTGCGTGCCGCGCGAGGTGTTGCGCAACATGGGGGCGTTGGGGTTTTTCGGCATCACCTATCCGGTTGAATACGGCGGTGCGGGGGCAGACGCGATGATGTCGCTTGCGTTCAGCGAAGCGCTGTCGCAGTCCACCTTCGGCGGTTTCCTCGCGACTGTCCTGGTGCACACCGACATGGCGTCGCCGCACCTGGTCAACGCCGGCTCGAAGGCGCAACTGGAGCGCTGGCTGCCGCGCATCATCTCGGGCGAACTCATTACCGCGGTCGGCATCACCGAAGCCGATGCCGGCTCCGATGTGGCCGGACTGCGCACGCGCGCAAGGCGGGATGGCACGCAGTCAGATGGCGACTGGCTGCTGAATGGCAGCAAGATGTTCATCACCAACGGCGTGCACGCCGACCTGTACTTCATCGCCGCGCGCACCAACCCCGATGCAAAAGGCTCGCGCGGCATCTCGATGTTCATCGTCGAGCGCGGCACGCCGGGGTTTCGCGTCGGCCGCGCGCTGAAGAAAACGGGCTGGCTGTGCTCGGACACGGCCGAACTGATTTTCGAGGATTGCCGGGTGCCGGCGGCGAACCTGCTGGGCGAGGAAAACGCCGGCTTCTACGCAGTGATGAAGAATTTCCAGACCGAGCGCATCGCACTCTCGGCAATGGCGGTGGGTCACGCCACCCAGGCACTGCGCATCACCCACGAATATGTCCTGGGGCGCAAGGCCTTCGGCTCGGCGCTGTTCGACAAGCAGACGGTGCGCCAGCGCCTCGCCATGCTGGCCGCGCGCACCGAAGCAGCGCGGCAGTTGCTCTATCACTGCGCCTGGATGGTGGCAGGCGGCAAGGACGCGGTGCGCGAGGTGTCGATGCTGAAAGCGCTGACCGGCGAACTGGTGAATGAAGTCATGTACACCTGCCAGCAGTTTCATGGCGGCATGGGGTACATACGCGAGACGGCCATCGAGCGTCTCACCCGCGATGCGCGCATCCTGTCGATAGGCGGCGGCGCCACCGAGGTGATGCTGGAAGAAGTCGCTAAGCGATTTGCCGCATGAGCAGCGATGTGGACCGCCGCATGAGCGGCGATGTGGACCGCCGCATGAGCGGCAAAGCGGATCGCCGCATGAGCGGCAAAGCGGATCGCCGCCTGAGCGGCGGGGGTTCACCTGGTGGGACGGCAAGGGACTGACGTTTGATGCGGCGAGGACGCGCTAACCGGAATCGGCAGGAACGAGGACGCACATGACATTCAACACCATAGAAACCGAAGTGCGCAACGGCGTGGGCATCGTCTGGCTCAACCGGCCGGAGGTGCGCAATGCGTTCAACGACGACATGATCGTCGAACTCACCCACGCCTTCGTCGCGATGGACAAGGACCCCGCGGTGCGCGCCATGGTGCTGGCGGCGCACGGCAAGGCTTTTTGCGCCGGCGCGGACCTGAACTGGATGAAGCGCATGTCCGGCTTCTCCTACAAGGAGAATTACGCCGACGCGATGCATCTGGCCAACATGCTGCGCACCCTGCACAGCCTCGCCAAGCCGACCATCGCGCGCGTGCACGGGCCGGCCTACGCCGGCGGCATGGGGCTGCTTTCCGCGTGCGACATCGCGGTGGCGACGATCGGCGCCGAGTTCTGCCTGTCGGAAGTGAAGCTTGGTCTCGTGCCCGCGACCATCAGCCCCTACGTGATCGCCGCCATGGGCGAGCGCATGGCGCGGCGCTATTTCCTGAGCGCCGAAGTATTCACCGCCGCCGAGGCCTACCGCATCGGCCTGGTGCAGGAACTGGTTGCCGATGATGAAATCGACACGCGCATCAACGCCTTGCTCGGCCACATCCTGCAGGGCGCGCCGGGCGCGCACGCCGCCTCCAAGGATCTGATCAAAGCCGTCGCCCGCGCGCCGCTCGCCCCGGACCTGATCGCCGACACCGCCAACCGCATCGCGCGGGCGCGCGCGTCGGAAGAAGGCAGGGAAGGCGTGCGCGCCTTTCTGGAAAAAGGGCGGCCAAGCTGGCAGGTGCAGAAGAAAAGCGCCGCCGCGACCAGGGTGCGCAAGGTGGCGGCTCGCAGCAGCAAGGGTGCAAAGAAATGAGAATGAGCCGATCGGGAGTGGAATCGTCGGGGTTCGCAAGCGCACTCCAACCTGCGCATCGTTCGGATATTTATACTATTTATAATCGCCAATATCCCGTAGATGAGCGTCCTACGGCGATTCTTTCAATATATTTCAGCGAATTTATACCCCGTAGGTTGGCCTAAGCGCAGCGCACCCCAACATCCGCCCTCCATAATTCCCGTGTTCAGAAAAATCCTCATCGCCAACCGCGGCGAAATCGCCTGCCGCATCATGCGCACCGCGCGGCGCCTGGGCGTGCGCACCGTCGCGGTGTATTCCGATGCCGACGCGAACGCGCTGCACGTCGCGCTGGCCGACGAAGCGCACCGCATCGGCAGCGCCGAAGCGCAGGACAGCTACCTGCGCGGCGAGCGCATCCTCGAAGTGGCAAGGCAATGCGGCGCCGAGGCGATTCATCCGGGCTACGGATTCCTGTCGGAGAACGCGGGTTTCGCCGACGCCTGCGCGCGCGCGGGCGTGGTCTTCATCGGACCGCCGGCCGACGCGATTCGCGCCATGGGGAGCAAGAGCGCGGCCAAAGCGCTGATGGGCAAAGCAGGGGTGCCGCTGGTCCCGGGTTATCACGGTGCATCACAGGAACCGGTTTTGCTGCGCAAGGAAGCCGGCCGCATCGGCTACCCGGTGCTGATCAAGGCCTCCGCGGGCGGCGGCGGCAAAGGCATGCGCATCGTCGAATCCGCTGCGGGCTTCGACGCAGCCCTCGCCTCGTGCCAGCGCGAGTCGCAGTCGGCGTTCGGCGACGCGCAGGTGCTGCTCGAGAAATACCTGAACCGCCCGCGCCACATCGAGATCCAGGTATTCGCCGACCGGCACGGCAACTGCATCCACCTCTTCGAGCGTGACTGCTCGGTGCAGCGCCGCCATCAGAAGGTGCTGGAAGAGGCGCCTGCGCCGGGCATGACCGAGGCGCGGCGCGCAGAAATGGGCGAAGCCGCGGTGACTGCGGCGAAGGCGGTCGGTTACGTCGGCGCGGGTACCGTGGAATTCATTGCCATCAATACGCCGGACAACCCTGACGGTCACTACGACACCTTCTACTTCATGGAGATGAACACACGGCTGCAGGTGGAGCATCCGGTCACCGAGATGATTACCGGACAGGATCTGGTCGAGTGGCAGTTGCGCGTCGCCTGCGGCGAGCGCCTGCCCGCGACGCGCGCCGATCTCGCCATCCACGGCCACGCCATCGAGGCGCGCATCTACGCCGAGGATGCCGACGCGGGCTTCCTGCCCTCCACCGGCCGCATCGGCCATCTGGCGACACCGCTGGCATCGTCGGAGGTGCGCATCGACACCGGCGTGCGCGCGGGCGATGTGATCTCGCCCTGGTACGACCCGATGCTGGCGAAGCTGATCGTGCATGGCCGCGACCGCGGTGAAGCGCTGGCGCGCATGCGCGCCGCGCTGGAAGCGTTCGAGGTGACCGGCCCCGCGACCAATATCGAATTCCTGCAGCGGCTCGTTGCCTGTGAGGATTTTGCCGAGGCGCGGCTCGACACCGGTCTGATCGCGCGCAATCACGAGAGTCTCTTCGCGCCGCGGGCCGGCGCCAGCGAAGAAGTGCTGGCCCTCGCAACCCTCGCCGAACTGCTCGATCACGAGGACGCAGCGCGAAGGAACACGCTCGCTTCCGCCGACCCCTGGTCGCCTTGGGGTCTGGCCGACGGCTGGCGCCTGAATCAGGACAATCAGCAGGTGCTGCTGTTTCGCGAGACGCAACGGGCCAACGCGGAAGCTGCCGCAGCGTCGCGGGAGACCGCGATCACGGTGCACTACCGCGCCACAGGCAGCGAGATCGAATTGCGCGGCACGCGCCGCACGCTGCGCGGCGGCTGGCAGGCCGGCGCGACGCATTCATCAAACAACCAGTCACGCAGCCTGAGGGCCATCCTCGACGGCGTTGCGTTCTCCGGAACAGTGATTCGCGAAGGCGACCAGCGCATCGTGTTCCACGACGGCCGGCGCTACCAGCTCGAATTGTATGACCCGCTGGCGCACGTCGCGGGCGACGACGCGGCTGGCACCACGCTGGCCGCGCCGATGCCGGGCAAGATCATCGCGGTGCTGGTCGCGGCCGGCGACACGGTCGAGAAGAACGCGCCGCTCATGATTCTCGAAGCAATGAAGATGGAGCACACCATCACCGCGCCGCGCTCCGGCATCATCGCCGCGATTCACTACGCGGTCGGCGAACAGGTCGCGGAGGGCGCGGAGCTGGCTTCGTTCGCGGAGGCAGCCCCGTGAGCGTGCCCAAGCAAGTGCGGATCGTCGAAGTGGGCGCGCGCGACGGCCTGCAAAACGAACCGCAGACAGTGCCCACCGCGGTGAAGATTGCGCTGATCGAACGGCTGGCGGACGCCGGCCTGCCGGCCGTGGAAGCGACTGCCTTCGTCTCGCCGAAGTGGGTGCCGCAGATGGCCGACCACGCCGCGGTGATGGCCGGCATCCGGCGCAAACCCGGTGTCTCCTATCCGGTGCTCGTCCCCAACCTGCAAGGCCTCGACGCCGCCATCGCTGCGGGGGTCGAAGAGATCGCCGTATTCGGCGCCGCCACCGAATCCTTCAGCCGCAAGAACATCAACTGCAGCATCGCAGAAAGCCTGGCACGCTTCGCATCGGTCGCCGCCGCCGCACGGGCAAAGGGCTTGCGGGTGCGCGGCTACGTGTCCTGCGTGCTCGGCTGTCCGTACGAGGGTGAAGTGAAGCATGAGGCGGTGGCCGCGGTGGCACGACAGCTCATCGCCATGGGCTGCTACGAGGTGTCGCTGGGCGACACCATCGGCACCGGCACCGCGGGAAAGATGTGGACCCTGATCGAAACCGTGGCCGGGGTCGTGCCGATCGGCCGGCTCGCCGTGCACTGCCACGACACCTGGGGACAGGCGCTCGCCAATATCCACGCCGCGCTGGAACTCGGCGTCGGCGTGGTGGACAGCTCGGTCGCGGGCCTCGGGGGTTGTCCGTATGCGAAAGGCGCGAGCGGCAACGTCGCCACCGAGGATGTCGTGTATTTTCTCGACGGCCTGGGCGTGGAGACCGGCGTTGACCTGGAGAAGGTGTTTCGCGCCGGCCAGTTCATCTGCGGGGAACTGGGCCGTGAGTCGAATTCCAAAGCCCACCGCGCCATGGCGGCCAGACTCGCCGCATGAGCACCGAATACCACAATCCCCCCGTCCCCTCCCCCTGCATCAATATCTGCCGCATGAACCCCGTCTCGAAAATCTGCGAAGGCTGCCTGCGCACCCTGGATGAAATTGCCGACTGGTCAGTGATGGACAACCCGCAAAAGCGGGAAGTTCTCCACCAACTCTCCACCCGCCGCCGCAGCACATGACCCTGCCCGGGCAGATACAAGTACTGGAACGCGGCTGGCTCTCCAGCAACAACATCGTGCTCAGCGGACGCGACGGCAACATCCTGGTCGATGCCGGT
The DNA here is from genome assembly GCA_009693435.1 of Betaproteobacteria bacterium. The sequence goes on from SHXF01000050.1 coordinate 16,655, forward strand.
TACGTCACCCATGCGCCGCAAACACTGGCGCTGGTCGAGCACGCGCTGAACGGGGGAAGAGTCGACCACCTCGTCAACACCCACTGCCACTCCGATCACATGGGCGGCAACCATTCCGTGCAGAAGAAATGGCATTGCCGCACCAGCATCCCCGTGGGCGAAGCACCGCTGATTGAACGCTGGGACGAAGACGAACTGCTGCTCGCCTTCGCCGACCAGCAGGCCGACCGCTTCCGTATCGACGACACCTACGCCCCCGGCGACACCCTGCGCATGGGCGAGCTCGACTGGCAGGTGCTCGCCGCCCCGGGACATGATCAGCACGCGCTGATGCTGTACTCGCCGGATGAGCGCGTGCTGATCTCCGGCGATGCGCTGTGGCAGAACGGCTTCGGCGTGATTTTTTCGGCGTTGTTCGGCCGACCGGAGGCATTTGCCGAGACGAGGACGACGCTGGATTCGATCGCTGCGCTGGGAGTGCGGACTGTCATTCCGGGTCATGGAGCGGCATTCGAGGATGTGCAAGCGGCGCTTGAACGGGCGTACCGAAGGCTGGATGGATTCGAGCGGAACATCACCCGGCTCGCGCAGCATTGCATCAAGGTGCTGTTTGCTTTTTCACTGCTCGACAAGCGGGAAATGCCGCTGAAGAGTTTGCCGGACTATGTCGCACGCGTGCCTATCATCGTCCGGCTGAATCGCGAGTATCTCGGGATGACGGCGGTAGCGCTGGCGGAATATCTTGTTACTGATCTGGAGCGGGCCGGAGCGGCGAGGAGGCAGGGGGAAATGCTAGTTCCGGGAAACGCGTAGTATTGCGAGCATCAGCAGACGTACGATATATTATTATTGGTACTCGAACTGTCCGTACATGTCCGTGGATTGGCGATATGCTTAATTATATTTCCCATATTTATGTACCTTGTAGGGCACCGCGATGCAGTCCCAACGCTGTCGAAATATCCGATGATTTGCTACCGGCAACAATTCGATAACTGATTTGCGCCTTTGTCCGCTTTCGATGGACAATCCAGACTTCTTGGTTGCCCGACACGCGACCGCAGGAGACGAAAATGGGAATCGTAATCGACGATGATCTGCTGCACGCGGCGCGCATGTCCGAGCCGGAAATCAGGCTTGAACTTGCCGTGCTCTTGTATCAGCGTGAACGTCTGACCTTGGGTCAGGCGGCACGCCTTGCCGGCCTGAGCCAGGTGCGTCTACGCCTGGCGCTAGGTGCGCGCGGCATCCCACCCAACTATGGCGTCAACGAATTTGCGGAGGACCTGGCGGTGGTGCGCGGCGGCGCCTGACGCATGATTGTCGTTTGCAATACCTCGCCGATCATCGCTCTGGCATGCGCGGGCCAGCTTGCATAACTGCGAGCGCTATACGGCGAAATCCTCATTCCTGATGCCGTATTTGACGAGATTACGGTCGCGGGAACTGGTGAACCGGGATCGCGCGAGGTAGCGGAAGCCACTTGGGTCAGACGTCAACCGGCTCTCAACGCACCCTTGGTGAGTGCCCTGCGCCTTGAACTTGACGCCGGAGAATCCCAGGCGATTGCACTGGCGGTGGAAAGCGGAGCAGGATTGATCCTGCTCGACGAACGTCTTGGACGTCGCGCCGCAAAACACCTTGGGTTAACCGTTACCGGCACGCTCGGCGTATTGATCGCCGCGAAGGATAGCGGCCTTCTCGCATCGCTACGGCCTGTTCTCGACTCTCTACGAGCCGATGCGGGATTCTGGATCGGTGAAGAACTCTACGATGCGGTTCTCGCGGCGGCGAATGAGCAATCGTGATATTGGATGGAAACAAACGGGTTAGGCTCGGGAACCTGGCCACACTACGTGTTGCCGATTCAACGTATGTGAGGCGCCAGATAAAGACTAGTAGCTACCCAGTAAACCCCGGTTCCATCATCGCGTCACAAGAACGGTCAGCCGAATCAACAAGAAGACCGTGACAATTTGCCGTCGAAGCACTCGCAGCTGCAGCCCTGCAATTGTCCGCAACTGAACGAGGTCACCTGATCGAGCGATTGATTGAGAGTCTCGACGTTGATCCCGAGGGCGAGAATGCCTGGGCTGCAGAGGTTGAGCGGCGCAACGCAGAAATAGAAAGCGGCACTGTCTCGTTGGTCCCCGGTCCGGAAACCTTGGCGAAGCTGAATTCCGAGTTTCGATGAACTATTAGCTACCCCCCGAGGGGCAATAAGACCTGCGGGAAGGAGCCGAGTTCCAGCGCGAGCAAGCGCCCCCCGACGAGCGCTCCGAGCCAAGCATTACGACGCATCGCGCCGCGATGCCTCCGAACTACCGCCAGTGTCGCCCGCCCCATCGCCGACCGGTGCCAATCCCGATTCCCAATCCAATTGAAGGTCCGTAGTAGGGTGCCGGACTGTAGTACACGGGCGGTGGCGGGTAGTACGCGCCGGGTGCGGGCGGGGGATTGTAATAGCCGGGTCCCGGGCCGCTGGCAACAGGCACGGCTACGCAGCCACCCAGCAGCACCAGCGCGGCCAGAGTCAGGACGGATTTCACGCGTTTCATGATGTGACTTTCTATTGAGAGACTTGTCTCATCATTAACGCACCATGGCATGTGCGGGGTGTTACCGGGTATGAGTGGCGTGTAAGCGTATATTTCCGTGCCACTTGCCACGGCAGAGTGGATATCCGGTGGTTCCAGACAGAGCACCGGGCTCAGGCGCGCGTAACTTCGTCACATTGCGTACACGACAGCGGAGCTGGAGAATCGACGGTCGTGGACTTGGTTACAATCGTGATCAATACGGTGATCAATACGGCGATCATTGCTGCGATCAGGCGGGTGACGTCACTCAAGGAGTGTGCGATGAACTTTCAACTGCGGTTCCCGGTGTTCCTCGCCATGCTGACGGCAGCGATGCTCGGCAGCCAGCCAGCCGTCGCGCAGGAGGCAGCGTATCCGACCCGCTCCATCAGACTGATCGTCCCCTATCTTCCGGGAGGCAGCACTGACATTGTGTCCCGCGCCCTCGCAGACGCGATGCAACGTTCCATGGGTCAACCCGTCATCGTCGATAACCGGCCCGGTGCGAGCACCATCATCGGCACCGAGATGCTGGCCAAGGCCGAGCCCAATGGCTACACCATAGGCTTGATCGGCGAATCGCTCACCATCAACCCGCATCTCGAGACCAAGCTCCCGTACGACAGCCTGAGGGACTTCACGCCCATTGCGCAATTGGCGACCGTGCCTCTGGTCTGGGTCATGAACCCCTCGGTGCCGGCCCGAACACTCAGGGAACTGGTCGCGCATGCCAGGTCCAATCCGGGCAAGCTCAGCTTCGCCACCCTGGGGCCGGGAAGTTCGCATGCCATGGCCCTGCAGAGCATCAAGGGCCTGTCGGGTACCGATATCATCGACGTCCCGTACAAGGGCATCGCGCCCGCGATGAACGATGTGATCGGCGGGCAGATATCGATGATGCTCACCGGCGTCGCCGCGGGAGTCAATTTCGCCAGGGAAGGCAAGATGGTCGCGCTCGCCGTCACCAGTTCCCAGAGGCTCGCCGACTACCCTTCCATACCGACCGTTGCGGAAAGCGGCTATCCCGGATTCGAATGGACGAGCTGGTTTGCCATCGGTGCGCCCGCCCGCCTGCCCGCGCAGATCACAGCACGCCTCAACGCGGAGATCGTCAAGGCACTGAGCCTGCCGCAGACGATAGAGCGATTCAAGGTGGCCGGTTCCGAAATCACCACGGGCACGCCGGAGCAACTTGCGGCACTGATTCAGACCCGATATGAAAAATACGGCGCCATCCTGCACGGCCCGAAGCCTGCCAAATAGGGGCGGCAGGCGCGTAACCCCTGCACAGGAATGGTTGAGATATCGATTCAGCCATCCGCCAATTGCCCGAATTGCTCCCTCAGCCGCTTCACCACTTCCGGCTCGCCGCGAATGCGCAAAAGCGCGCCCTCGTTTTCCGATCGCTCCTCCAGCACCTCGCAACTGGTGAAGATCTCCCCGCGCTGCTTCTGCGCCGACCAGGGGAGGAAGAGCTCAGCCTCGACGAGGCGCTGCCGGAAGAACGCGACGATCGCTTCGCGCAGCGTCGCGATGTCGCCCTCGCGGCGCGCGCTGATTACGACGCATCCGGGGTACTGCGCGTCGAGCGCCGCTTCGCGTTCGGCCTGCGCCGCGCGGTCGCCGACGCGGTCGATCTTGTTGAAGACGAGAAGACGCGGCACCGTCTTCGCGCCGATTTCGTCCAGCACTTGCTCGGTCACCGCAAGCTGGCGCTCGTACCCGGGATCGCTGGCATCGATGACATGGGCGAGCAGCGACGCCTCCAGCGCTTCCTCCAGCGTCGACTTGAACGATGCGACGAGGCCGTGCGGCAGGTTCTTGATGAAGCCGACCGTGTCGCTGACGAGCACGCGCGGCACGCTCTCGGGGTGCAGGGCGCGCACGGTGGTGTCCAGGGTCGCAAAAAGCTTGTCTGCGACCAGCACCTCGCTCCCCGTGAGCGCGCGCATCAGCGTGGATTTGCCGGCGTTGGTGTAGCCAACGAGCGCCACGCGCGCGAGCCCCTGGCGCTCCTGGCGACGCGCGCGCTGAGTGTTGCGCTCGACGTCCATCGCGTCGATCTCCTGTTGCAGCTCGGCGATGCGGTCGCGGACCTTGCGCCGATCAAGCTCGCCCTGCGACTCACTGCCGCCGCGGCCGCCGACGCCGCTGCGCTGCCGGCCCTGCGGACCCGCCGCCTTCGCCGCCTCGCGCAGGCGCGGTGCCAGGTAGGCTAGGCGCACGATCTCGACCTGAGCGCGCGCGGCGCGGGAGCGCGCGTGGCGGTGGAAAATCTCGAGTATGACCATGGTGCGGTCCATCACCTCGCAGCCGACCGCTTTGCCGAGGTTGCTCGCTTGCGTGGGGGAGATCTCGTGATCGACGAGGATGATGTCGGCGCGACGCGTTTCCGGTTCGCCGTCCGCTGTGTCCTCATCCTGCGCAGGAACGCTTTGCGCGGGGTCGGGCTCGCCTTCGTTGCGCACGAAGCGGCGCATCTCCTGCCGCTTCCCGACGCCAAGGTACGCCGCCGATTCGAACCGCGCGCGCTTCTGCGTGAAGGTGCCGACGACCTCGAACCCCAGCGTCTTCGCCAACTGCGCGAGCTCGGTCAACGACGCCTCGAACTCGGCGTCACTCACGTTCTGCAATTGCACGGCGGCCACGATGGCGCGCTTGGGCTGCTCTTTGACTTCCTGCATCATGGTGGAGCCTTGGGCGAAGGCGGGATCGGACCCCGCGCACTTTGACAGTATGGTCCCATCCGCAGATGGGCGAGGTGATGTTCTGCGATGGCGGCGAGCGGGATGCACTTGTAAACTGACAGTGGTATCTTGAACAAAATGGATCTTGCAAACGCAACCGTCCCGGACATGCAAACGTTCTGGAAAGAAATTTGCAGCGTCCCGACTTCACGCTGCCGGACGTTTCAGACCTCGCAGAAATGACGTAAAAAGTTTCGAGCCCGACTTCTTCAACAGGACACCCACAGGAGGAACACGCATGCGCGACACACTCACTCCCAGCCTGTCACTCGCCGCCACGCTGTTCGCGGCGTCCGCTGCCGTCTTCGCGCCCGCGACAGCGCATTCCCAGGAGGCGGTGGTTCGCGCGGGGCATTTCATTCCGCCCGTCAATTCCCTGTTCCGCACCACCTTCGACACCTGGATGGCGCGCGTCAACGCCGAGGGCAAGGGGCTGATCAGCATTCCGCGGGTGGTCAGCGTCGAATCGATACCGGGCGAACAGATGGCAACCGCGGTGCGCAACGGGGTGCTCGACATGGCCGCGCTGCCCTCTTCGTATTACTACAACGTGGTGCCGGAAGCCGAGGCCACCCTGCTCTCCGATTTTCCGCCGCCCGAGCAACGGCAGCGCGGCGCCATTGCCTTTCTGCAACCACTGCTCGCGCAGAAGATGAATGCGATGTTGCTCGGTCAGTACGGCTACAACGTCCGCCTGTATCTGTTTCTCACCAAGGAAGTGACGACGCTCGCGGACTTCAAGCCCCTCAGGCTGCGCACCAATCCCTCCTACCGCCCGTTCTTCAATCGCCTGGTGAATTCACAGATCCAGATGTCGCGCGGTGAGGTCTACACCGGCCTGGAGCGCGGCGTCATCGACGGCTACGCCAATCCGATGTCGGAGGTGAAACCCGCTGGCTGGGATAAGGTCACGAAATTCCGGGTCGACCCCGGCTTCTACAATTCCATTGTCCACATCATCGTGGGCAAGAAATGGTGGGACAGCCTGCGCCCCGATCAGCGCGCTTTCCTCGATCGCATGTCTCAGGAGGTGCTGGAGCGCGAGCTGGACCCGAAAATAGCGGAACTCGATACCGCCTCGGGCGTGGAACTGGAGAAAAACGGCATCAAGACGATCCGGCTCGCGCCGACGATCGGCCAGCAGTTCGTGAAAACCGCGAATGATGCGCATTGGGATGAGTTGACGCGGGTATCCCCGGACAACGTTCCCAAGCTGAGGCCGATGCTGAGCAAGTAGTCCGTCCGGGCCACCGGCGCCCCGCGCATCTGCGCAAGGGTGCCCGACGTGCAGACTCAATCGGGCCCGGCTCAGTAGGCGCGTATCTCGACTTCGTTCCCGTCGGGGTCGAGAAAATAAATCGACATGGTGCGGCCCCGTGCGCCCCAGCGGGAAATCGGGCCCAAGTGGATATTGACGCCGCGTTCCTTCAGCACGGCAATGGTCTCGTCGAAATTGCCGCTCTCCACAACGAAGCAGAAATGTTCGAGGTTGCCGCGCACTTTGCCACGTGCATCCTTTGCCTCGGGCAATTGGAGTTCCTCCCCGGACTTGACGGGAAATAAATCAATCAGCGTGTGTTCGTTCAGCCGGACCGACGCGAACGGCACGCCCGGCGCGCCGGCCCTGAATTCCTCCACGCGCTCGCCCTTCAAGCCCAGTATTCCCGAGTAGAAATCGAGCGAGCGGTCCACACTCGCCACGTTCAGAACGATGTGGTCCATCTCGATGATTCTTATCGCGCCCATGGTTCGCTTTCCAGAGAGTTATCGGGTGTTTCCAGTGGTTGCCTGGCACAACGCCTCGCCGGCACTGTTCGACCGGCGTGGGATCGATCACCGCGCCGGGCCACGGCGCGCGGTGCTATTCGAGCAGGCTGCGCAGCTTCTCGTATTGCTGCGGCATCTTTTCCTTCACATCGGCCCAGGCGGTATCACGCGCCAGGTCCAGATATTTTTTGGTGACATCTCCCGTGAGCGTTATCACCTCGATGCCGCCCGCCTTCTGCAGCACGTACTGCTCGTTGCTGTGCAGCGGAATCGAGCGGGTGTAGCTCGCCTCCACTTCCGCGGACTTGCTCAACAGGTAGGCGCGCTGCTTTTCATTCAGCGACTGGAGTTTCGGCAAGTTGATGATGGTCAGGTTGATGACGTTGTAGAAACCCGGGTCCACGCGGTACTTGGTCACCGCCTGCCATCCCTGTCCTTTCAGGTCGGCCGCGATGTAACCGTAGCCGTCCACGGTGCCGCGGTCGAGCGCGGTATAGACCTCCGACTGATTCATGGTGAGGGAGGTCCCGCCTAGCGCATCGAACAGCGGCTTGTAGGTCGGCACCGTCCGCAGCTTCAATCCGGACAGGTCCAGCTTTCTCACCTTGTCCGCGTTGACCGACTTGGCCAGATAAAGATGAAACGGCGAGCCGTAACCCCAGTTCACCAGGATGTGGGCATTGACCCGCTGGTGAAACAGTTCGTTCAGGTAATCATGCGCACCGTTCCTGCGCTGTTCCGTGGGTGTCTTTCCGGTCACGACAAATGCCTGCGCGCCGGGGAACAGACCCTGATAGAACTGCGGCGGCGCCTGGATGATGTCGATCACGCCGTTCTTCACGGCATTGCCCAGCTCGAACGGGTTCATCACCTCCGGGCCGCCTACCAGCCGGATCTGCACCAGTCCCTTGCCGTCCTTGTTGACCGCGTCTATCCACTCCTTGATCCAGCGTGCTTCATCGATGTCGGTCCGCAGGAATGTGACAGCCCGCAAAGTGACCTCCTGCGCCGAAGCCGGGGAGGCCACAGCAGCGGCCAGGAACAGCATGGACAGAAACTTGACTACCATTGAACGCGTGCCGCTAAGCATAAGATCTCCTGGATTCATTTGTCTGGTTGAATACTGTTCTGGTTCAAAACGAACTTCGTCAGGCGCCGGAACAAGGACACTGGCGCCGGCCTGCGATGTCATGCGCCGGCGCGCGCGGCAACCTGATGGGACAGCGTTACTTCACGCCTTTCGCGGGAGGATGTCAATATCGCCAGGCACACTTCCAGTGTCGCCTTGCCCCAGCGCCCGTCCAGCAGCGGCGGCGTGCCGGCCGAGAACGAATCGTGAAGCGCATCCACGACGTTGTCCTTGTTCGGGAAGACGCGCCCCTTGGGCACCGCGATTTCGCTGCGCCCCATCGGACCCTTCGAACTATAGGCGAGCACGCCATCGGCCGAGAGCCGCAGGTCGCCTCGCGCGCAACTGGCGATGGTGACGCCGAAATGCGGCTGATGCCAGTGGCCGTCGTCGCGTCCCGACACGAACGCGCCGGCTTGCGAGGCGCCGTACAGGGCGGATTGCTTGAAAGCGAGTTCCGCTTCGGGGCCACCCATCTGCCGCAAAGCCGTGCGCGTGCTGCCGTGAATCCGCCCGCGCTTTTCCTCGCCCAGTTCCCCGACCCAGAAGTGAAACTCATCCGAATCGAAATAGTCGTAGCCGCTAAACACCATGGAGGCCGCCGCCCCGTCCTCGAATTGCAGGAACGTGAGGTGACTGCCTTCGGTCGGCCGGGATTCGTCGAGCATGGCGGTCATGGCGCGCACGCTCTTCACTCGTCCGCCGCCGAGCAGGCGCACCACGTCCACCTGGTGCGGCACCTGGTTGAAAATGATGCCGCCGCCCAGATCGGTGCGCAGTTCCTGCGGCCAGCGCGGACGGTACAGATAGTCGTTGTAGTTCCAGGTGTTGATCATCGCCAGCGGCCCGTATTCGCCCGAGGCGATAAGCGCGGCCATCATCATCACCGGCGCATCGAACGCGTGCGTGTGCCCGACCACCAGGCCCACCCCGGCGCACCGGGCCGCGTCTATCATGTCATCGCACGCCTGCAGCGTGAGGGCCATCGGCTTTTCGACCAGGATGTGCTTGCCGTGTTGCGCGGCGGCGATGCAGTGGGGCGCGTGCAGGTGGTGCGGCGAGGCGATATAGACCGCGTCCACCAGCGGGCTTGCGCACAATCGTTCGGCGTCGTCGAAGGCCTCGCCAGCGAACTCGCGCACGAATTGCCGGCGCGCTTCCTCCCTGGGGTCGGCGGCTGCCGCGATGCGCACGCCCGGGTGCGCGCCGAAAGCCGGCAGCATCTGCCGCGCCGCGCCGCCCAGGCCGATCACCCCCAGCCTCATCGTCGGCATCCCGCCCTCCACGTGAAGGTGAAGGCAGAGGCCACCTCCCCCTTGAAAGCGGTCATCGGACTCACAGGAAAATGGAGAGCGATTCCATGCCGAGCACGGTGGTATCGAGCAGCACCAGCCGTTGCTTCAGTTGCCACCCCTGGTCCAGCATGCAAAGCGTGTCCTGGCGTTCCGCGCTGAGCACGACGGGAACCGGCGCATCGCCGCGAAAGCAATACACCACCAGGTTGCTGCACACCTGCGCCTCGCCGCCGCTGCCGATACGCTCGAGATGGACATTGGCGACCATGCGGCGGGTGCGCGTAGGCGGATTCTCCGACCAGGCGTAATCGGACTCGAACCGCTTGATCCGCAATGCCAGCGACCCGAAATCCTCTTCCATGAAAAACGCCTTGTCGCTGAATCCGTCTCCGTCGTGTTTCGACACCGTCCTGCGAACCGGAATGCGGTAGTCGATTTCAGGACTGAGCAGCGCCAGCCAGTTGCCGTACTGGTGGCGATCAAGGAGCCGCGCTTCGGCGTACAGAAACCGCTCGCACGCGCGCTCGATGGCATCCCTGTCCTGTGGTCGGTCGGCCATGCGCGTTCCTTCCGGGTCAGGCGCCGGTCATCTGGCGGTACCAGGCGCGGTGAAATGTGCGCAGCCCGGATTCGCCTGCGTTGGAGGGCACCGCCATGCCCGGGCCGGGCCAGTCCTGGACAGGCGCCACATCGCTCATTTTCCCCAGGCCCATCTGGTAGTTGAGCTTCATGCCCAGTACTTCCGCGTACACGGTGGCCGCGGAGCGCGCGATCCCCGGCCAGATGGCGGTGTCGTCCTGCTCGAAACTGCCGGACGGGCTGAATGAACTCATGCCTGCGCGGTAGGCCCGCCGCTTGTAGCTTGCGGAAGCTTCCTTCGGCGCCAGTATCCAGCTCCATATTTCCGTTTTTCCGGGACCCTTAGGCTGCCACACCCGAAACGACAGATAACCGGCCGGCCCGCGCTCGAGGCTGTCGGTCAGACCCACGTGGATAAAGGAGAAGTTGGGGAAGACCGTGCCATCGTGAACCAGCGCGCGCTTGGCAATATCGAACTGCGCGGGGGTGAGCCGGCCCGGGCGGAAATGGCGCGTCACTTCTTCCGGATACTCCCAGAAAGCGGTCTTGTCCGGACCGAGCTGGCGGATGCTGACCGCATTGCCGTCGCATTCGTACACATGCACGCCGTAGGCCGTGCCGGGCGCGCCGGCGGTGACCGAATCGGTGATGCCCGCCTCCAGCGCGGAACGGTGGACCACCTGTGTGTGCGAGCTGTCGCCGACGAAATTTTCGGCGCCCTGCTTCCAGTTCGCCTCTACCTGCCAGCGATGCGGCTCGCCGATGACCTCCATGCCGCCCTCGCTCAGCAGCAACTGGATGTCGAGGTACCAGGCGTATTGACCGAGGGAAGCTTCGAACGAAACCGCCCCGGGGTCGAGGTTGGCGAAGACCAGCCCGTGGTAGTTGGCAACGTGCGGCGCCGCGAACAAGCCCCATTTCGCGAGATCCAGCTCCCGGTAGCCAAGGGTGCGCGCCGGCACCGCATCCAGCGCGCCGTTGTTCTTGTACGTCCAGCCGTGATAGGCGCACATGAAATGCGTGGCGTTGCCCGCTTCGTTCCGGCAGACCTGGGAGCCGCGATGCCGGCAACTGTTGAACAGCACGCGCAGCACGCCGTCACTGTCGCGCACGAATATGAACGGGTCTTCGCCGATGTAGCGGATGGCATAATCACCGCGATTCGGCAGCTCCGATTCGTGACCGATGTACACCCACGTCCTGGTGAATACGCGGCGCAGCTCCAGGTCATACAGTTCGCGGTTGTTGAACACCTGAACCGGCAACAATCCCTGGTCAAGATCAGCCTTCATGTCCTGCAGCATCACCGATACCGTGCTCATGGAACTCTCTTGCGAGTTTGGGAGTACATTTTGAATATGATGGCGAAAGCGCGGCGCCGTGCGCCCGCCTGAATTCGTCAATTCGTCTATTCGTCTCATGAGTACCGAATTCTGCGTTACCCGGCGAGTCGGAACAGCCCCATTTTATCGGGGTCTTGCCGATCGACGATGAATTTCGCGAAGGAATTGCTTTCTGCGGTATCCAAGAGAAATTGCGGCAGGCATTGGCGTAGGGCGGTGGCCACGACCAACTCGGATGGCGGAATGCCTGGGCGGATAGTCCTGAGCCAGGAGCCGAAGGAGTTCCATACGAGTTGTGGGAAGGCGGCGGCCAAGTACTGAACCAAGCCCTGCGAGACGATACCGGCTTGGATGAATTGGTGATAGGCGTTGATCTTGCGCTTGACCGCGTCGCGGTAGTCGAGGGGTTCGCGATGAAGATACTGGTTACCGTTTTTGCGGCGTAGCGGTTTCATTGTCATCATCCAGAAGTGGTACGCGAGGGTACCGATGACGCGTACCGCCTGCTTGAAGGTGTGTTCGATTTTGAAGCGCAGGCCGTAAAGGCGAATGATCTCGATGACGCTTAAGGTGATGTCGGTGCACATGAGCAAAATGCATCCTCGGGTGGGATGGATGACGGCCACAAAGCGTACGATGCGGGCCGCCGGGCGCCACAGCAAATCACAGGTGCGATATTGAAGGGTGACGGTCTCCTCGCCGTAGACGGGGCTGGGAATTTGTTGCAGCGCCTGTTTATCCTTAAAGAGGGCCTTCAGGGCGATCTTCTTGGCGTAAATTCTGGGCCGTCCTTTTTTCCTGGGTCCGCTCTGAATATGCGGGACATAGGCGACGGCGTTGGATCTCATGCGCGAGATCAAGTGATTGCCCCGGTCGAGCAAGCCTTTGATGATTTTGCCGGCGGCATAGTAGGCGTCTGCCACAAAGTAGTAGGCTTGTTCGATGTCGACAATATCGAGCAGGGCGAGCATTTTGTCGAGCAAGGTGCGCCGGTCGAGATTGGACCACACCACGCCCTCGTGGATGCGCATGGCCAGGGGCACCGCGAACACACTCTTGGCCGCGTGCATGAGGATACTCACCGCCTGTAGGGAGTGTCCCATGATGTACTCGGGCTTATTGGAGTCCGATTGCTGATGCAATAGTTTCACCGCGGGCATCTTCTTGCCGCGTTTGGGCGCCTTGATGCCGTCGCCAACGAGGACCAAGCGCCCGTTGACTCGCACCGGATCGGGAAATAGGCGCAGTACTACGCGCGCCCAGAGCGCGACGAGTGCATCGGGCCTGATCGCTTTGCTATGGAATCCATCGAGCAACCTGTCGTAGAAGCGCGGGTGGAGTTTGAGCGCGCGCACGATGCTGGTGACCCCCAGCAGATCGGTGCGTACCGTCATGCCGGCCACCGCGGTGGCGAACCACATGAAGCTGCGGGTGCGCGCGTAGGCCGGGCGCAATAAGCAAATCGCATTCCACCAATGAATCCACAGAGCCATGGTTGGGCCTCTTATTTTTGTTGACTTCGTAGTATAGCATAAATATGCTATACTTTCGACAAAAAAGGACCTCAACCATGACAAAAAGACGCCTCATGCAGATCGACAAACGCATTGGGAAGATCAAGGTGGAATTGGCCGCCATCGGTCAGATGCGCCCGGGTTCCCTCACCCGGCAGTACAAAGACCCGACCAGCGCCAGCGGCGCGTACTACCAGCTCAGCTTTACCCTTGATATGAAAAGCCGCACCGACTATATTCCGCGCAACTGGGTACCGGAGATTCGCGCTCAGGTGGCCAACTACAAACGCTTTAAGTCCTTGAGCACCGAATGGGTCACCTTGAGTATCGAGCGGTGCCGCTTGACGATGAAGCTAATGGACAGACCTTGAGCGGCCATTGGAGTGCTACAAATCATGAAAAAAGACAAATGGGATTGGGATAAGAAACCTCTGGAACAAGAGCTATTCCAAATAATGGAGTTCATCGATGATCCATTCGATCCGATGTGCTCCCCCGAGGCTGATCTCTACAGTGAAGTGCGTGAAGCCCTTTGGCCGCTACTGGAGACGTTGCACGTCGATGCGAAAAAACGAAAGATCATCTGGCCAGATGGCAAACGGCTCAATCTTGATGAGTCGGTGCAACATATCCACGCCGACTACCCAGACTTTCCCCGCCAGCCAATCGAATCCCGTCTGATCTCATGGCTTGAGATGGACTATGCTCCCGAGGGCTACTCACCGGAGCAATTAGACGAGTTGGACCGGCTCACCGAGCGTTGGATTGCCGAACAATTCCCCCAGTCCGGGGCTCTCTGAAATCGGGGGAGAACCCGGTACTCATGAGTATTCGTCTATTGTGCCCTTTTCGCGGATAACGCAGGTGTTCCATGAAGCTGCCCGGATTTGACTATATCGCCCCTGCAACGGCGCAGGAGGCGGTGGCGCTGCTCGCGCAAAACGGCGGGGGCGCGAAAGTGATCGCCGGAGGCCAGAGCCTGATCCCGACGATGGCGTTCCGCCTCGCCCGCCCGTCTTTGCTTGTGGATCTTCGCAACGTGGCGTCGCTGCGCGGCATCATGATCGACGACACGGGCGTCCGGCTGGGCGCCATGACCCGCTGGCGCGACATCGAGAATGACCCCGCATTGCGCACGGCGCACCCGCTGCTCGTTGCCGCGGTGCGGCACGTGGCCCATTACCAGATCCGCAACCGCGGCACGGTGGGGGGAAGCCTCGCCCATGCCGATCCCGCAGCGGAACTGCCGTGCATTGCGGTAACGTGCGAAGCGACGTTGCGCATCCTGGGCCCGACCGGCGAGCGGGAATGCAAGACGGGCGATTTTTTTCTGGGACCGCTCGCCACCGCCTTGAGCGACGATGAGGTCATCGTCGAGGTGAAGTTTCCCCGCTGGCCGCGAGAGCGCCGCTGGGGCTTTCAGGAGTTCTCCCGGCGGCAGGGCGATTTCGCGCTTGCGGGGATCGCGCTTTTCCACGACCTCGATGCATCCGGCCGGGCGATGAACGCGCATGTCGGCGTGTTTGGCGCCGGCCAGTTTGCGACGCGACTGCCGCGCGCGGAAGCGGCGCTCAATGGAAGCGTCGTTACCGATGCGCTGGGCGCGAAAGCAGCCGCCATCGCTGCAGACGAAGTCGACCCGCCCGAGGACCTGCACGCCAGCGCCCCGTATCGCAGAGCGCTGGTGGCGACGATGCTGGAGCGCGCGCTGGCACAGTCGCGGAGCGATGCCCCTTGAGGCGGCATTGCGTGAATTACCGTGGAAGCTGTTTCAGTCCATTTGTCAACGATGATCTAAACCTTGGGAGGGCGGCCCCCTAATGGCTTTACTTCGGGCCCAATATCGGAAGGCAGCTTACAGTTGGACCAAAGAATCAGCTGTCTGTCCCCACTTAGCAACAGTTTGCCGCCATATCTGGGAGAATCTTTTTGATCTTCAGGATACTTCTTGACCGCATTAAGACGTTTTTCGTCGGCATTAAGACGCTTTTCGACCGCTTCAAGATGCTTTTCGACCGCTTCGAGAACGCCAGCCTTTGTCGACATTACCGCCAAGATGTCTCGATTCGATCCGCCTGCCTCAGCGTATTTCTTTGACGTCATTTGCGCACTTTCGGCGCATCTAAGTGCAACAGAATCACATCGATCAACTTCCGGATTGTCCCAATCCTGGCCAAGAAGAACGGCACCGATATATGGACTTTCATCCTCAACTGCGAGTCCGATTCGTAAGTAGTGAGTCGAGTTCTCTCCTCTTACGCGACCAAGTTCGACCATGATATCGAGTAGCTGCTTCAAAATATCACCGAGCAGCCCTCTCCAGCGACTAGTATCAACTGGCATCTCGCGTAGCAGTTTGAGACCGTCTCCGCTCCACACACCTGCGAACAACTTAAACTGACGAAGCCTCGTAAGGTGCTGCTGCAAACGTGCACGATAAACGGACAATACGTCCGGCCTCTCCATGCTAGCTTCGCTGCTCCTGCCTATGTCTATATCAATGGCCAATACTGGAAATGAGTGCGTTTTCGCAGGAGACGTTTTTTTTGCAAACTGTCCCTTAAGCTGATACACGACTCCATGCTTAGTTCTGGCCAAGAACTTCCAATTTCCTTTTCCCCAAGATCTTCTCAAGCTTTCATCGTCGAATTCGTTGGTGTCGACAACGCAAGCAATACCAGCGGTGTTTGCACACCAATTCATTCTTTTAAATAAAGGTTTGAAATCCGATTTAAATTTCGAAAGATGCCCAACACTGTTAATTGTATTTCCGCTTAGATGGGCCACTATTTTGTGCGCATGGCCTTGATATTCAGTTTTCAGGTATCCCAAGTCTAAATAGCAAGCGCCAACTGAGATAGAAATCAAAGGGTAACAGCCATCGGGAATCGGAATCTCATATGCAAGACTATTGATGCTTGCGCAAAGATCTGCGCTGAATTCAAATCCACGCTCTAGAAGGAGTTGTTGTTGATAGGCACGATCAAATCCCTTTTGACCATCACTCTTCAAATCCAAGATAGCAGATAAGAAGCCGTTTTCCGGCCAAAGACCACCGACCTCGTGAGTACCGAGTTCTTGCCTGATTTCACCGTGCCCCGGAATGGGGGAATTGTTCGTCAATCCAACGCTCGGTGAGCCTGTCCAACTCGTCTAATTGCTCCGGTGAGTAGCTCTCGGGAGCATATTCCATTTCAAGCCACGAG
>SHXF01000164.1 GCA_009693435.1 Betaproteobacteria bacterium
TCACCCAAAAGGACATCTCTGCCGCCATGCACTACCTCAACCATCGCCCCAGAAAATGCCTCGGCTTCAAAACACCCCACGAAGTCTTCTGGAAGAAGCTACACTCGCATCATAACGCGGTTGCACTTCAGACTTGAATCCGCCAACTATAGTAGTTGTTAAACAGCAATCAAAATCGCGCACGATTACGGTATCCACCCTGTGCAATGTGGTTTTCATTCCACACCATCGAGACTGGCTGATGCTCTATCATCCGCAGACCATTTTTGCGCGTACTACCAAGGGCATTCGCGAGGCCCGCAGCACCAAGCTGCCGCGCGAGCTCAGTCGTATATTCGCCGCGGTCGATGGCAAAGCCGCGGTAAGCGAACTCATCGGCAAATCCGGTGTTCCCGAAGGCCACTGTCACCTCGCGCTCGAGCAGCTGGTAACCGAAGGCTACATCCGCGTTTTCACCTCGCCCAACATGCCCAGCGGCGCATTGTCGCTGTCGACCACGCAGTCGATCCCGATAGTTACCGCGGCCGCTGCCGTTGCCGCTGCTGACAACAGCGACGAACTCGACTTCACCACTGCCGAAGGTGTCGCCAAGGTCACCTCCGAGGTAGCGGAACGCGGTCTGGCTGAATCCGCGGCACGGTCCCGCGCCGAAGCCGCCTCGCACGCGGCAGCTAAAGCCAAAATCCGTCTCGAAGCTGAAAAACGCGCGCGCATGATTGCCGAGTCTCGCGTCAAAGCCGAAGCCGAAGCGCGCATGCGCGCCGAGGCCGACGCCAGGGCCCGCGCTGAAGCGGCGATGAGAGCTTCCGCCGAAGCCAAGGCGGCTGCCGACGTCAAAGCCCGTGCTGAAGCCGAGGCGCGCTTGCGCATAGCCATGGATGCCCAGTTCAAAGCCGAGGCCGAGGTCAAGGCACGCAGCGAAGCTGAAGCTCAGGCGCGGCATCAGGCGCAGGCAAACGAACGTGCCGAGGCTGAAGCAGAAGCCAGTGCCGACACCGAACAACGCGCGGAAGCCGGAGCGCTGGCGCACGCAGCCGCCGAAGCCGGTGCCCGAGAAGCGCTCGAAGCACAGATGGCAGCGATGTCGGCGGCGCTGGCGCGTGCCGAACAACAATCCCTTGAAGAAGCCGCCAAGCGCGAGAAATTTGAAGCCGATATTCGCGTGCGCAGCGAAGCCGAACGCAAGGCGCGCGAAAACGCGGAAATGCGCGCCAAGGCCGCCGAGCAGGCCGTTGCCGAAGCGCGCGCGCTGGCCGACGAAGCCACGCGCGCGACTGCAGACGCCGAATTACACGGACGCGACCACGCTCAGGACCCGCAGGCGCGGGCGCGCATGCAGCAGGCGATGAAGGCGCTCGAGGAGGCCAAGGCGCACGCCATCCGCGAGGCTGAAGCCACTGCCCGTGCGGAAGCGCGTGCGCAAATGGAAGCAGAGCTGCGCAAAATACAGGACGCGGAGCGCGCCAGCCGCGAAATCGAAATCGCCAAGGCGCGCGAAGAAGCTGACGCGCAGACGCGCGAGATGGTGCGCAAACTGCAGGAGGAAGCACGTCAGGCCAAAGCCGAAGCTGAAGCGATAGCCGCATCCGAGCGCGCTGCCCGCGACGAAATCGAAGCGCGGGCACAGGCGCAGGTGCGCGAAGTGCAGGCACAAAGCGCGCGCGCGCAAGCCGAGAACGCCGCCCAGATGGCTGCCGAGAAAAAAGCACGCGCCGAGGCCGATGCCCAGGCTGCGGCAGAAATGCGCGTGCGCGAGCAGGAGGAGCGCAAAGCCATACAGGAACTCGCGCAAAAGGTGGCGGCGGAGCGCAAGGCGCGCGAAGAAGCCGAACAGCAAGTTATGGTTGCGCGCCAGGCACGCGAGGAAGCGGAACAGCGTCTGCGCAGCACGCCGGCGGGCGACCCCGAACAAATTCGCAAAGCCAACGAAGAAGCGCAAGCCGCGGCGCGCGCGGCTGAAGAAGCAGTGGCGCGTGCTACAGCCACGGCCGAAGCCGCGACGCGCGCCATGATTGAGGCCGAAGCGCGCGTCAAAAACGAAAAGGCTGCGCGCGCCGCGGCTGAAGATCGCGCCAAAGCCGAAGCCGTGCAACGCATTATGCAGGAACAGCAGTTGCGTGAAGGCGCCGAGGCCGACATCGGCGCGCGCGTGGCGCTTGAACTGAAGGCGCGCGAGGACGCTGAACGCGCCGAAGAAGCCCGCTATCGCGCGGAGGCCGAGGAGCGCGCCAAAGTATCAGCGGAACGTCAGGCGCGCGAAGCCGAAGCCAAGGCGGCGGAAGCGCCGCGCGCGCCCGGGCGCAAGACAAACTGGCTGGGGGTGGGCGTCGCCGGCGTGGCGGTAACGGTGGTAGTGGCGGTGGGCCTGCTGCAGCTGATTCCAATATCGGGCTACGTGCCCGCGGTGCAGGCGCTGATGACGCAGCGCCTGGGCCAACCGGTGGCAATCTCCAGAATGCGCTACGAATTACTCCCGTCGCCACAGCTTACACTGGAACGTATCAGCGTCGGCAAACTCGAAGAGATCAAGGCGGATAAAATTTATGTTCCGCTCGGGCCGTTGGGGTTGCTCAGCGGCACCAGAAACTTTGACACCATTCTGGTCAAAGGCGTGACGCTGGATGCCGATGCGCTGGGCGCGCTAGCCGGATGGCTGCGCGCACCGGCGGGTGAGCCGGCGCTGCACATCAGCCGTATCAAATTCAGCGACGTGAAACTCACCGCACGCGACCTGGAAATTCCGAAGTTTGACGTGGACGCTGTGCTCGGCGGGCGTGGCGAAGTCAGTAAACTCGCCATCGATGTTGAGAAAGCGCGCTTGGATATCACGCCCAAAGACAGCGCCTGGCAAGTGATGCTCAGTGCCAGCGGCTGGAAGTCTTTTATCGGTCCGACGATCGACTTCGACGACCTCGAAGCGACGGCGATGGTTGATGGCAGCGGGGCCAGCGTGACCGCGATCAAGGGCCGGGTGAGCAGCGGATCGCTGAGCGGAAAATTCAAGGTGACCTGGGGCAGCACGATACAGGTGGCGGGTGATCTGAAACTTGAAAACGGCCGCACCGATCAGTTGCTGCCCTTTTTCACGCGCAACTTCAGCGCAAGCGGCACCCTGAATCTCACGGCCAACTATACGATGCGCGGCGCGAATATCAAAACGCTGTTCGACGATGCGCGTCTGGAAGGGGTGTTCGCCATCGCCCGCGGCGAACTCAACAACGTGGATATCGTGCGCGCGCTGCAATCGTCACGCGCAGCCGGGCAGCGCGGCGGAAAAACCCGATTTGACAGTCTTTCGGGCGCCGTGCACATCAGCGGCAACAGCTACAGCTACCGCCAGTTGCAGTTAAATTCCGGGCCGGTGAATGCGTCAGGCACGGTGGATGTCAATGATGGCACGCTGTCCGGTAACATAAACGCCGAACTCGGCACCAAAGGCGTGGTGGTGGCGCGTGGCGCGCTGACGGCGAGCGGCACGGTGGGGGATCCGGTGTTGCGGTAGTTCCTGAATAGCTTCACCGCAAAGACGCAAAAACGCAAAGGAAACGCAAAGGAAACGCAAAGGAAAACAAAACGGCGATTAACCCACAGGGCAATCGCCGTTTTTTATGTAAGTTCTTTGCGGAATCTTTGCGTTTTTGCGTCTTTGCGGTAAAGTTTTTTACGATCTTATCAAACCGCCCGGCGCAGCGCCTCGATGCGTTCATCCAGCGGCGGGTGCGTCATGAAAAGTTTGCTGAATGCGCTGCCGCCGGAGATGCCGAATGCCGCCACGGATTTGGGCAGCGCCGCTTCCTCGTGATTCATCTTGAGCCGCTCCAGCGCCGCGATCATTTTGCGCTTGCCAGCGATACTGGCGCTGCCGGCATCGGCGTGAAACTCACGATGGCGGCTGAACCACATCACGATCATGCTGGCGAAGACGCCGAGCACCAGTTGCGCGATAATGGTGGTCACGAAAAATCCGATGCCTTCGCCGCGGTCATTCTTCAAGATAACGCGATCCACAAAGTAACCGATGATGCGCGAGAAGAAAATCACGAACGTGTTGACCACACCCTGTATCAGGGTCAGCGTGATCATGTCGCCGTTGGCGACGTGGCTGATTTCATGGGCGAGCACAGCCTCGGCTTCGTCTGACGTCATGTTGTTCATGAGGCCGGTGCTCACCGCCACCAGCGCATTGTTGCGATTCCACCCGGTAGCAAAGGCGTTGATTTCGGGCGAATCGTAAATCGCAACTTCGGGCATGCCGATGCCGGCCTGACCAGCCTGGCGCTGCACGGTGTTGAACAACCATTGCTCGGTGGCATTCGACGGAGTGGTGATGACTTGCGCCCCCACCGAACGTTTGGCCATCCATTTCGATATAAACAGCGATATCAGCGAACCGGCGAATCCCATCACCATCGACATGATCAAAAGCGCATTGAAATTAATGCCGCCGGACTGATTCATAATCTGATCCACGCCCAGTACCCGCAGCGTGACGCTGATGACAACCAGAACAGCCAGGTTGGTTATCACAAACAAGAATATGCGCTTCATAAAAGGTTTTCCTCGGGGTTATTGGTTATGGGTACGTTACCTTAGATGGGGACGCCGCGTGCGAGTTCAATAGTAAGCGCACTGTGAGGTAAAAATTCAAGTATTTGATTCATAACAATAATTTTATGCTTGCGATGCAGGCAGGACTGCAGAAACCCTGCCGTGCCATGCCTGCTCGGGAACGGCACGCCGGGTGTTCATCGGCATGCCTCCGTGTTCGGTCGCGGCAAAAAACCAGGCTACTGTGTGCGTCCCACAAAATCCAGAATAGCCGCCAGCACATTTTCGCCGTTCTGATGCGGCGGCAACACGTTCCAGAATTCCGCGTTGGGCATCAGCTCTTTCATCGCCCACGCCGATGACGTGGAGTGCGACGCATCGGCGCCGGGCAGTATCAGCGCAGGTAATTTAATATTCAGCAGTTGCTCGCCGCTGGCGCCCGAGGGCATGGTGTCGCCGTAGAGCGCATCGCGGCTTTGCGCGCAGAGGTCGAGATAGGCTGCCACATCGTGCTTCACATAAGCGGCGGTAAACGCGGGATCGGTCGCGTTCTGCGAGGCCCAGGGACCTGCTTCGGGATCGAGCCAAAAGTTTTTCGCGGCAGGCCCGCGCGCCGCTGCTGCCGCCAGGCCGTTGGCGCGCACGAATTCGATGTGCCGGTTGTAAAATCCGCGCCCCTTCTGCATCCACAAATAGCCGCCCACCGGCCAGTGCAGCAATAAACCGGCGCAGCGCTCGGGACACAGCACGCCCATGGCCGCCGCCACCGACACACCCATACAACCACCGACCACCCATGCCTGCTTCACGCCAAAATGGTCGAGTATCGCCCTCCCCTGCCGCGCGAAAACTTCCCAGGTGAGTTTTTCCACGCGCCCACCGGACACGCCGGCCTCGCGCCGGTCGTAGGCAATCACGGTGAATGATTTTGACAGCGCATTGATTGAATCCATTTCTTTCCACACACCGCCGCGGGTCCAGCTCTCGATGGTGGAATTGAAACCGCCCGGCGCCAGCATCAGCAAATGCGGGCCGCTCCCCTGCATGTGATAGTTAATCTCGAGTTCGTCAATAACAGCTACAGGCACCTTGTAGCCTCCTCTTGTCAGCGCTGCCACGCACGGCAGCTCTTGTATACAACGGACCGCTCACTGCAGATGGCGCCTGGCAGATGGCGGCGCTACAACAGCAGTTTACATTAACTTGTTGTTTTAACTATTCTTTAGTTGATGCTTATCCTGCTATACTTACCCACATCATGCCAATGCAATAGCCTGCCACGCGGTCGCGGTTTAACGCAGTCCCATTCTTGGCAGCGTGCGAAAAATAGTCGATTACACTGCCGGTTTCATAGTGCAAGATACCTTACAATTGCCGTAAATTGGAAAAAATACCACCAGACCCGATGCTAGACACGCCTACAGGGCAGCAATTCTCAATTCAAAACCTGTAATTGTAGTGTAGTGGATTTGCCCTCGGGTTGACGGCTCGCTGGGTTATGTGGTGCTGGCTACCCGGTATCGGGTGCGTTGACGGCATGGGGTGGGTTGAGTTTGCTAAGCATGAAGCCCAG
>SHXF01000165.1 GCA_009693435.1 Betaproteobacteria bacterium
ACCGGCCAGCGTGACGTAGGGTATTCCCATGTAAAGGGTTTCAAACAGCGTGGTCCCTGAGTTGTGGGGGAAGCAATCCAATCCAATATCGATCCCTCGCAATACATCCCACGGCGGGCTGTGAAATCCAATTTCCAGGCGCGTGCGTTTGATCCCGTGGGCGGCAAACTTCTCGGCCAGCGCATGCTGCAAAGACGCATCCCGAAAGTTACCACTGTCAATCACCAGCCTTGCATCTTCAATCCGTTGCAAAATCGCTGACCAACACCTGATGGTGCGGTGGTTGATCCGTACCGCGCGGGTCAACGTACCGAAGGTGACGTAACCACGCCCGGTCGCGGGTAGTGTGCTGACCGGCCCCATTCCCGCGCCCGGACGGTAGACGTAGGAAGGTGTTGCCAGCCGCCACGGCTGCTCCGAGAACAGCGCTTCGCTGCCCAGCGGGGCGCTCGTTTCATCAGTCAGAAAATAGTCTATCGCCGTCAATCCTGTGGTGGAACCGTAACCCAGCCACGACACCGACACCGGCGCTGGCTTGCGTGCGAAGACCTGAAGACGGTTTCCCCCGGTATGCCCGGCCAAATCCACCAGTATGTCGATGCCGTCCGCGCGGATACGCTCAGCAAGCGCCGCATCGGACAGGCCGCCGGTGGGAATCCAGTGCTCCACATAGGCCTTGCAGCGCGCCGTCGCCGCATCTTCCTGAATCAATTCGGCGTAGGCATACACCTCCACGACCCGCTTGTCGTGGTGCGCCAGCAATGGTTCCAGAAAATGCAGAGCCGCGTGTCGCCGAAAATCCGGTGACACGTAGCCAATTTTTAGTCGGCGATTGGGTTCCCGGATATTGCCAAATTCCCGCCATTCGGCTCGGTGCACACGCGCAAACTGTTCGTCATAGTCCCGGTAGGCTGAAAAAATTTCTGCGCCGCTCAAGTCCGGGTGGTAGTTGAGGACGAACAGCAGGTTGCCATGCGCTTCGGAGTAATCCGGTTTAAGTTCCAGCGCCCGGCGATAGCTCGCTTCTGCCTCAGATGTGCGGCCTTGGTCATCGAAAATTACCCCCAGGTTGTTATAGGCCTCAGCGAAATCCGGTTTAATCCGGAGCGCGAAGCGAAAACTTGCTTCGGCTTCGGTGAGCCGGTTCATTAGTTTGAGCGTGTTTCCCAGGAGATTATGCACGTCCGCAAAATCCGGCTTAATTTCCAACGCGCGTCGATAGTTCGCTTCAGCTTCAGCGTAGCGGGCTTGCTCACTGCGGAGGATACCAAGGTTGCAATAAGCCTCTGCGTAATCTGACTTTTCCGCCAAAGCCCGTCGATAGCAGGCTTCGGCTGCGGAGAGTCGGCCCTGTTCCTTGAGGAGGGCGCCCAGATTATTATGTGCTTCAGGGAAATCCGGCTTGATTTCTAGTGCTTGGCGATAACACGCCTCGGCTTCAGCGAGTCGGTTTTGCGCCTTCAGGCTAACGCCAAGATTGTAATGGGCTACAGCATCATTCGGCATCCTCGCCAGCGTTTGTTGGTAGATCGTCTCAGCTTCCGAGAACTGACCTTGCGCCACGATGATACTGAGTAAAGCCTCGCGTGCTTCGGCATAATCCGGCTTGATCTCCAGCGCCCGGCCCAAACTCGCTGCGGCCTGCGGGAGTTTTCCCTGCTCCCTGAGGATTGAGCCCAGGTTGACGTGGGCGTCAACATATTTCGGATTAATCTCCAACGTCCGTCGGTAGCTTGATTCAGCCTCGACCAATCGCTGTTGCCGCTGCAGCACGACCCCAAGATTGAAATGCGCATGACTAAATCCAGGTTTGAGTTCTGCCGTCCGTCGATAACATGCTTCCGCTTCCGTTAATCGAGCTTGCGAATTCAGCGTGACGCCCAGATTGAAATGCGCCAGGGCGTGATCCGGATTGTAAGCAATGACCTGTCTATAGCAGGCCTCGGCCTCGGCAAAACGGCCTTGTTCGTCCAGGGTGAGGCCCAGGTTAATCTGCGCCTCGGTAAAGTCCGGCTTGGATTCCAGTGCCCGTCGATAGCTGCCCTCTGCTTCGGGGAGCATGCGTCGCTCATAAAGCACGTCACCCAATTTGTAATGCGCTTCGGCATCCTGCGGATTGAGCGCGATGGCGTCCCGGAAGCACCTTGCAGCATCGTCCCATTTGCCTTCTTTCAGGAAGGCATTACCTCGCTCCTGGTAGCTTGCGCCTGCAACCTGCTCTTGCGCTATTGATCGATCATCCGCACCTGGAGTAACGGGAGGCGTCCTGCCAGGCGAGAGCTGCTTCTTGAACCAGGAGAGCATCAGAGAACACCCGGATTTGATGGTGTTGCTGTCATACGATATGCCCCCAACTATTGGGCGTCACAGATCGCCTTATTTCATGTGAAGTAGAAGTTGATGGGTCAGATCGTCAACAAAATCAGCTTCAAAGCCTTGTTCCAACAGCTTCCATTTAAAGGCATTCCCAATTTGTGCCCGCTTATAGAGGTTTGGATTATGCGTCTGTTTGAACTGCACGGCTTGCAAAAATATTTGATCAAGAAGTTTTGCCCGATGCAGTACCTCCTTTTTTCCCTTTTTTCTTTCGCTTGCCGGATACCCCTTTGCAACCATCTCCGCTAATGCCGAGCCGCACCGTTTAGCCTCGCTTGCATCAAACCAACTCCCTAGCATATGAGCCTTTCAAAGCAGATCACTGCTCAAGCGGTTACAGAAATAACCTGAGTTACAATAACTTCAGCACTAACCCCGCTACGGCACACGCCGCGATCACCGGAATGATGCCGATCTTGTAGCGGAACAGGGCGATCATTGCCGCGGCGCCCAGTAGCAATGACGGCCAGTCGAAATGTCCTGAAAAAGGCGCTGCCTGCGTTGCCGCCGGCCACAACACGTGCCAGGCGAAAAACACCGCGAGGTTCAGTATCACACCCACCACGGCAGCGGTGATGCCGGTTAGCGGTGCTGTGAATTTGAGTTGACCGTGGGTGGTTTCGACGATCGGGCCGCCGAGCAATATGAACACAAAGCTTGGTAAAAACGTGAAAAACGTGGCGACCGTAGCCGCTGCCGCACCCGCCAGAAACAGCGCGTCGGGTCCGAACAATTGTTTGACCCAGCCGCCGACAAACCCGACAAAGGCGACGATCATGATCAGCGGGCCGGGCGTGGTTTCGCCGAGCGCCAGGCCGTCTATCATTTGCGCGGCGGTGAGCCACTGAAACTCGCCCACGGTGGCCTGATATACATAGGGCAGCACCGCGTACGCGCCGCCGAAGGTGAGCAGTGCGGCCTTGGTAAAGAACCAGCCCATCTGCGTCAATACGCTGTTGCCGCCAGTGGTGTAAATCAACAAGCCCATCGCGGCTGCCCAGATCAGCACCCCTGTGATGAGCACGCGCATGAAACGGCCCCAGGTGAAGCGCGCGTGTTCGGGCGTGGGTGTGTTGTCGTCGATGATCGCCGCACCGTAGGATTTGCCTGCTGCGCCATGTCCGCCGCCGGTGGCGAATTTATCCGGCGCCACGCGCCCACCGATGTAACCGATGAGGCCGGCCCCGATGATGATTAACGGAAACGGCAGTTGCAGCGCGAAGATCGCGACAAACGCCGCTGCCGCGATGGCGATCAACGCAGCGTTCTTCAACGCGCGTGAGCCGATGCGATACGCCGCGAATACCACCACCGCCGTCACCGCCGGTTTGATGCCATACAGCAGGCCTGTCACCACCGGCACGTTGCCGTATGCGATATAAATCCACGACAACGCAATTAGAATAAACAGCGACGGCAGCACAAACAATCCGCCGGCGATGATGCCGCCCCAGGTGCGGTGCATCAGCCAGCCGATGTAGACCGCCAGTTGCTGTGCTTCCGGGCCCGGCAGCACCATGCAGTAATTGAGCGCATGCAAAAAACGCTGCTCGGAAATCCAGCGTTTACGTTCGACCAGATCCTGATGCATGATAGCGATCTGCCCGGTGGGGCCGCCAAAGCTGATGAATCCCAGCTTAAGCCAGTACCAGAATGCCTCGGAAAAACTTACGGACGGGGGCGCGATAGTATTGTCGGCAGGCTGATCGGGCATGGCAGCTGTGGTTGCGGGACGAGGCAACTAGTGTAACAGATAGAAGTAGTGGGATTTCTATAAATATATTGAATAGAATCAAATAGTTATAAGTAGTTTGTGTGGCCGGAAAAAGACCCGCCGCGCGCTCGCTTATAATCCGCCGTTGCGGTGATTTGCGCGGCGCTGATGGTGATCAAGGCGCGCGCTAAATCATTGAGCGTTGATGAATCGAAAGACGGAGAAATAATGTCCCCAACGTTTGACAAGGAGCTCGACGCCAGCGGGCTGAGCTGCCCGCTGCCGATACTGCGCACCAAAAAGTCGTTGACTGACATGACTTCCGGGCAGGTGCTGAAAATTATCGCCACCGATCCCGGTTCCACCCGGGATTTTCAGGCATTTGCCAAGCAAACCGGCAATGCCTTGCTGGCGGCGGATGAGTCCGGCAAAGTGTTCACTTTCTTCATGCGGAAGAAATAATTTGACCCGCGGGCTGGCGTCGCGCGAGGTGTGACCGCATACCGCATTCTGGTGCTTGGCGGCTACGGGCATTTCGGCGGACGAGTGTGCAGGGCTCTGATGCATCACGCGACGCTGATCGTCGCCGGACGCGATGGCGCCAAAGCTAGAAAATTCGCGCGCGGGCTTGGCGCGGCACACCAGGGTGTTGCAATGGATTGCAGCGCCAGCGCTCTCGCTGAACGCGTGCGTGCGCTGCGTGCCGATGC
This sequence comes from Betaproteobacteria bacterium, assembly GCA_009693435.1. Next base: position 4,801 of record SHXF01000165.1, read on the forward strand.
GGTGGTTCATACCTGCGGGCCGTTTCAAGGGCAGGATTATCGCGTGGCGCGTGCCTGCATAGCGGCGGGTGCACATTACCTTGATCTGGCCGACGGCCGCGCGTTTGTGGCGGGCATTGGTGAACTTGACGCTGTAGCGCGTGAAGCCGGCGTGCTGGTGGCGAGTGGCGCGAGTACGCTGCCGGCGCTGTCATCGGCGGTGATCGATGAACATCGCGGACACTTTGCGCGGCTGGACAGTATCGACATCAGCATCGCGCCAGGGCAGCAAACGCCGCGCGGCGCCGCCACGCTGGAAGCGGTGTTGTCGTACTGCGGCAAGCCCTTCAGTGTGTGGGAGCAGGGTCACTGGCAGACAGTGTATGGCTGGCAGGACGCGCATCGCTTCAACTATCCCGATTTGGGCGGCCGCTGGCTGGCTCGTTGTGATGTGCCTGATCTCCAGCTATTTCCAGCGCGCTATGCGGGCGTGCAACGTGTGCGGTTTGATGCGGCACTCGAACTCGCGCTGGCACAGTGCGCGTTCTGGATGCTGGCGGCGATGGTGCGGCTGAAAATCGTCGACAACGCCAGCCGCTACGCGCGTGTGATGCAGGCGTGGGGCCGCCATTTCGACTGGATGGGCAGCAGCACCGGCGGCATGTATGTAGGACTGTGCGGCACGGACCACGCGGGGCGGCCCGCGCGCCTCGATTGGCATTTGCTGGCGCGGTGTGGCCACGGACCGGAGATCCCGTGCATCCCGGCAATCGTGCTCGCGCGTAAACTGGCGGCGGGTACCCTCGCAGTGCGTGGCGCGATGCCGTGCATGGGCCTGATGACGCTGGCTGAATTCGCCGAAGCCGTGGCTGTGGCGAATCTGGATATTTCGTGGCGCACGTTTTTTAAATGAACACCTATGGCGACAGGCGCCTCGCGCTTTGGACGCATTGGCGGTAAGCTTGTGTTGACGCAAAGCTGCAGGGGCGCGATTTCGATCTTTCACGCTGGCAAGGAGATTAAAAATGCGGCGGATTCAAGTCTGAAGTGCAACCGCGTTATGATGCGAGTGTAGCTTCTTCCAGAAGACTTCGTGGGGTGTTTTGAAGCCGAGGCATTTTCTGGGGCGATGGTTGAGGTAGTGCATGGCGGCAGAGATGTCCTTTTGGGTGATTG